>CM125795.1:1802500-2020310 GCA_052171275.1 Arsenophonus sp.
GCATCTTTTTCAATATATTGACGATATTCATCAATTGTAGTAGCACCAACACAATGTAACTCCCCTCTTGCTAATGCTGGTTTTAACATATTACTAACATCCATTGCACCATTAGCTTTTCCTGTGCAAACCACGGTATGTAATTCATCGATAAATAAGATTATATTTCCTTCATGCTTGCTAAGTTCATTTAAAATTGACTTTAAGCGCTCTTCAAATTCACCACGATATTTGGAACCAGCCAATAAAGAACCAATATCTAAAGAAAGAACTTTTTTATCTTTAAGTCCTTCTGGTACCTCACCATTAATAATTCTTTGAGCAAGACCTTCAACAATCGCGGTCTTTCCTACCCCAGGTTCACCAATTAAAACTGGATTATTTTTTGTTCTACGCTGAAGTACTTGTATTGTTCTGCGAATTTCTTCATCACGTCCAATAACAGGATCAAGTTTACCTTGTTCAGCTTTTTCAGTTAAATCAATCGTATACTTTTTAAGTATTTGATGATGTTCTTCAGTACTTTGTTCATTAATATTTCCATCATCACGCATTTGTTTTATCGCCTTTTCTATATTAAATTTATTCGCTCCTATTATTCTAATATATTTACTAGTGAGGTTTTGCACGTAAAATAGCTATTAGAATAAATAGTTCTGAATAGATAAATTTATCACCGTATTCATGCGCTAATTCATTACATAAATTTATGTGCCAAATAAAATCATTTTATGGTTTAATATTACTAATATTTCTTTCTATTAATTAAGTCAACATGTTAAGGATATCGTTTAGTTTTTATAAAAATCACTAAAATTAATTTTTATCACTATCAGTAAAATCGTAAAGTACTATCTTGTTAATCTAACAAGGTAGTAAATAAGTGTATTAAGTTCGATAAATTTATTATTTTTAAATTACTAAGGATTAAATTAAGCATCAATTAATGCTTCTTAAAATTTATTAATAAAACTACTTAATCGCATGATATCTCCAAAAAAAAATACAGTTGTAATTATTATATAAACTAAGTAATATTTTTTATTTATTTTAGTTAATGAAGTCAATTGTTATAAAAAATCAACTAAAATAATAATTAATATTACTAATATATTTTTAATAATACAAAAAGATATCGATTAATTCTGCTGGGTTTTATATCTAAAATAATAGAAAAAAATTAATTAATTATATAATTAATTTAATCATAAAATATTTTTACATCAAAATATGATCTTAAATATACTAATATAAATAAATGTTATTTAAGATATTTATAATATTATCATATAATATTATAAAATTTTCATATAATTCTCTATATATTTATTAACAACAAAATATTACCATTCCACTTTATTCTATTTTTTATCGCTAAATTATTCTTTCAAAAATATAATCGAACTCAAATTAAAAAATGACAATTTTAATTATTTTTAATATATTTTTAAGATTCAATATACACATCTCACAAACATCTTGCATTACATATCATAATAAAAATATGAATCACAAAAACTAATTATGTTATAATATACAATATAATAATTTTTATATATTATTCTTATAATAAAATGAATTATAAAATAGTATAACGATAATTAAAATATAAACTATATCTTTTTTAAATATAACTAAAACTAGATTCTAATGAATCTAGTTTTAAATTGCCATTATTGTTATTAATATAAATCTCTTATATAAATAAATAAGATTAATAAAAAATTATCTTTATAATCACAATTGATTACCATAATAAATTATATATTAATTTATTAATTAAATTCATTATTGATATTTATAAACTAAAAAGAATTTATAATGTAGTAGGTATACCTCTTAAATAATTCAAATAAATACCACAAAAACTTAGATCATTTTTCATTTGAAAATAAAATAATTAAGACATATCAACCTATTTATTTATCAATTCATCGCATCTTTATGTATTAATGCGTCTTTTTTAAGTGCATTAACTAATATAAGCATATCTTTAGGAGTATCAATAGACCACTCCATTTTAATACCTGTACGAGGATGAAATAAACTTAACATTACAGCATAAAGTGCTTGTCGATTAAAATTTTTTATAATTTTATAAAATTCTTCAGAAACATTTTTTAATAAATATTTACTATGACCATAAACTTGATCGCCAACCAATGGATGATTAATGTGTGCCATATGAACTCTAATTTGATGCGTTCTACCTGAACCTAAGCGTAATCTAAGTCTAGTGTGAGCACGAAAATGTTCTATTATTTGATAATGTGTAATAGATGGCTTACCCATCGGATGAACAGTCATATGTGTTCGTTTACTCGGATGACGAGCAATAGGTTCATATATTGTTCCACTATCCATTATACGACCATTTACTATTGCTTCATATTCACGTTTAATTTTTCTTAACTTAAAATCTTTTACTAAATAAGTATGAGATAATATTGTTTTTGCAATAACCATTAACCCAATAGTATCTTTATCAAGTCGATGAACAATTCCTGCTCGTGGAACGTTAATAATTTTTGGATATCGATACAAAAGTCCATTTAATAATGTTCCATCTGTATTTCCTGCTCCTGGATGAACAACTAAATTGCTAGGTTTATTAATTATAAGTATTTCATCATCTTCATAAATAATATTTAATGAAATATTTTGTGGAACATAACTCATATCTTTTTTAATTAATGCATTAATTAAAACCTCTTCACTACCTAATACCTTTTCTTTTGGCTTACTTATGATCTTACCATTTAATTTCACTCTATTATCTAAAATATATTTTTTTATTTTAGAACGAGAATAATCTGGAAATAATTCAGATATTGCTTTATCTAAACGCAGACCAAATTGTGATTTTAAGATTTTTGTCTGAAGTTGTAATTCTTGAGTCATAAAATTATCCATAATAAAGTTATATTTTATAATAAATATAATTTCTATTAAAATATGAGTTATAATAATTTATATAATAGTATAAAAGTTTATAAAAAATTCTGAAATATTTAAAGGAAGTAATTACGTAATGACATGTATAAAATATTTGTTAACAATAATTGTACTGAATTTATTTATTATCGGATGCTCAAATAATGAAATTAATACTATTCCTGAAAACGCTTTCACTAATATTTATAAAAATAGTCAAAAAAAGCTACAAAATGGAAATTATAAGGAAGCAATAAAATTATTGGAAATTCTTGATAATCAATATCCATTTAGCTATGTTATTAAACAAACTCAACTCGATATGATTTATGCTTATTATAAATTATCTGAACTACCATTATCAATGGCAATAATTGATCGATTTATTCGTCTTGATACAACAAATGAAAATATTGATTATGCTTTATATATGCGAGGTCTTATATTAGAAACTTTAGATCATAGCGCACTAAAAAATTTTTTTGGTATTGATAATTCTGATCACGATCCACAACATGCTATCGAGGCCTTTAGAAACTTTAAGCAACTTCTTCTATTTTATCCAAATAGTTTTTATGCAACAGATGCTAGTAAACATTTAATTTTTTTAAAAGAACGTTTAGCTAAATATGAATTAGAAATTATTAAATATTATAATAAACGTGGTGCTTATATTGCTGTTATTAATCGTATAGAGAAAATGTTAATAAATTATCCTGATACACAATCAACTCGTATAGCATTGAAATATATGGAAATATCATATAGAAAATTAGGTTTAATTCAAGAAAGGAACAAGGTTTTAAAATTAATATCATATAATCCTCCTTACTTAATAGAAAAATAAATAATAAAAAATATTTTTATATATATCGAATTGAATAAATAAAATTGATAAATTCATTATTAATATTAAAACTAATATATATATTATATAATAAATATTTTATAATAAATAAGAATTCCATAATTTCTTAACTTGAGATTAATTAAAATTAATAAAGATGATATTTCTATTAATTATCTATATATTAAAAATATTAATAATTTAATAATAAGTTAAGTTAGAAATAAAAAATATGTTAATTAATATTAAAAATAAATATGTGAAAGATATTATACTTTTTATTTTTATATTTTAAATAATATTTAATAGACTTAAATAAATAATTAGTTTTTTACTTAATTAGTGATTAAAATTTTTTAATTTTAAATGAAACATTAATATTTTATAATTTATACTGTATTTTTAATAAAATAAAAAAATTATTTGTTAGAAATAAAATTATAATTTTCATATTTTAATTAATTAATAGATGATTATAAAATAATTTAATAAAAATTAATATAAATTATGGATATGTCTTTATTTTATTAAAAGATATATATGGGTACTCTATAACATAATAATTCAATTATAACATTTTATTTTTTTCTAGAAGAAAACGTATATCTATATATTTTTTGCTATTCTATTTTTTTAATTAAAATAAAAATAAAATTCAGAAATTTATACTGATTTTAAAAATATTACTTACAATCTAATTTATTCGTTATGCTTAACCAAGTTTTATTGTATTTTTGATAAGTCATTATTAAAAAATTTTATCGTTTTATAATATAAAATGATAAATAAAATAATAAAAAATTTTTATTATTTATGTTAAAATGAAGAAAAATCAATTAAAATTTAATAAAATTATTATTAAATTTATTTATTGAAATAATTATGTTTAACAAAAAAAATAACACACATATCATGTTAAATTAATATATATAAACCAAATGTATTATTATGGAATCATAAACAGAAATTATTAAATATATTAATAATTAAATATAGAACAAGAACTAAAAAATTGGATTTTATATTTTTTTAAAATTATTAAACATATTATATATTGACTAAGTAAATTATTTTTAACAACATATAGACTATTTATATAATAATTATTATTATAATTATTTTTTAAATCATAAGGTAGATTTTATTTTTTTATCTTGTAAAAGAATTAATATTTATTAATTTATTATTTGGTTAATCAATATTAAATCTTACTTTAGTAAATTTTGAAATATTTTCCATTTATATAAAATAAAATGATTTATTTATAGAATTTTATCTTTATAAAATAAATAAATCTAATTAAAAAATTAATTAATAATTTTTATAATTTATTTAAAATAAAGTAATTTTAAATTTTAAAAAATTACGATTACATATTTTATTTAATGAATTAAGAGAATAACTAAATCAAGTTTTATTAATAGATAAAATACTTATAAATAAATTTAATTAAAATAATAATTTTTTTAAATATAATAAAAATTATATTATATATATAACTTATATAATTTTAAATATAACATAAATAATAAACTGAATAATATTAATGCGTTTTATTATTGTAGTCGTATAATAGATATTATATATAGATAATAGTTAATTTTTTAATTAAAATTATGTTAAATTCATAACGAATCAAAATATCTATATTTTAATTCTAGAATTATTAGTATTAAAAAATTGATATTATTACAACTTAAACTAAATTGTTACTCTGTCAGTACAAACTATAAAAAAATTAAATTATACCTTATTAAATATAAATTTATATTTTATATTAAAATAAATTAACTATAATGATTACATTAAAAAATCAAATTTCGATATCAATCTGTTAATTTATCATATGTATTTATACTATTATGATTTAAATGTTATATAACTACATTTTTAGAAGATAATAATCTAATTAACTCCAAAATCACTATCTTTATTGTAATTAAGAATAACTTTAATATCTAATTCACTAGAATTATATATTAATAATTAATTAAAATTTAATTATTTTTAGAAAAAACTTGTTATAAAATTTAACAAAAAACAATATTTTTATATTATGTTTATAATAATATTCATAGAAATTCCGCAAATATTAATCAAATAAATATCAATCAAAAAAATTACTATTTTAATTAAAATATACCTGGATAATATAAGTTAATGATTACTGTAAATAACTTTTTAAAATAAAATCTACAAATAAGTAAAATTGGTAAAATAGTAAAGTAAAGAAAATAAGTTAAATATATTTTAATATATTTATAATTTTATAGTGTTAATTTTTATAAAATATAATTTTTAAATTGGTCATGCCTATTATAAGAGGAAATATTTCATTAATAATTTATTTTCAAATATTTTTTAATATATAAATAAATACTTATATTTTAATAAATAAAATAATAATTATTATTTATAATAACAATAAAATTATAGTTTTATAAACTATATCTTAAATATTCTTTACTAAAACTATAAACTTCATTATTTTAAAAAATACAAATAATCAATTAAATATTTTTTAATTTGATATCGAATACTTAAATATTGATATTTAATCTATAAATATCAATATTTATTTTCATTACTTTTTAATAAACTTCTAACATTGATTAAATAAGTGTTATTAGTATGGTATATAAAAGATATGTCATATTATTTTTTATTTTACAAATTTTTATCACTAATTGTATTTTAATAAAAATTATTTCTTACTTAATTAATTAAATATTATAAATATCATATTTATGATAATATTAATTTACTTTTTATGATTTAATTTTTCTAAAATTCTTTATATGTTTTAACTACTAAATTAATTTTAATATTATTTTTTTAAATCCTAAAAATTTAATATTTTAAACTAAGGATCAACAATTAATGAAAGAGATACTATATTTTATTTTAAGAAACAACTTTTCTAAAATTTTCCTTAATTAATATTTTTAAAAAAAATAAAAACCATATTTATACTTTTATTGAAATCTATTTAAACTTTAAATAGATTTAATAGTTAGTTAACTAACCTACAGAAATTTTTTATATTATGATAATAATATCTTTATTAAAGTTAGAATAATAAATTATTTAATAATTTTTTTATAAAAAACTTAATTTATAAATATCCATAAATTAAGACAATATTCTTATATAATTTTATTCTATTAATTTCATTAATTAAATTATCAACAGTATTTTTTTAAAAATCAATTAACAATGGAAAAAAAGGATTATGGATTTTTAAAAATCAATAGAAAACTATATTCAGAATATATTTGTAATTTTAAATTATTATCTATAACTTTGTTGCATATTGTGAAATTAATAAAATATCTTAAGTATTTAAGATATTTTTGATTTAAGTAATTTTATTATTGATATATAATATTATATTATCAAAACAATGAATAATATTATATGTTAGATATGTAATTTTTTAGTATTTAAAATTTTTTATTAAAAATAAATATTTAATTAGATTTTTTAAAAAACATTATTATTAGTTTTAAAACAAGTTCTTATAAAATATATAAAATATCAATAAATTATATTGTCAATAATTTTAAAAAAAAGGCTATATTCCTGATATAGAATATTATGCTTATATAAATATAAAGAAAAAAATATAAAATAATTAAAAGTAAAAGTTTAAGCATGATAAAATGTTTTCATAAATAATATAAATAAATGATATAATAATAAAATAATGAATTATTTTATGTTTAAACGTTCTTTAATACGTGCAGCTTTACCGTAACGCTTTCGCAAAAAATACAATTTAGCCCTACGAACAGAACCAAAACGCTTTACTGTAATACTATCTATAATTGGTGAATGTGTCTGGAATACACGTTCAATACCTTCGCCATTAGAAACCTTGCGAACAGTAAATGCTGAATGTAGACCACGGTTACGAATAGCAATAACGATACCTTCGAATGCCTGTAAACGCCTTTTAGAACCTTCAACTACCCAGACCTTAACCTCTACTGTATCACCTGAACGGAATTGGGAAATATTTTGCTTCATTTGCTCTTGTTCAAGTTGTTTGATAATCTTGCTCATAATATTCCTTTACTAAATAAAAATTATTTACATATAACAACATTATATGCTGCATTAATTAAAAGGATTTTTTTTCTTCATATAATATTCTTGTTGAAATTCTTTCAATAAAATTTTCTGGTAATCAGTTAAAACTAGGTTTTTTAAAAGTTTTGGTCTTCTAAGCCAAGTTCTTCCTAACGACTGTTTTCTTCTCCAACGTTCTATTTCAGCATGATTTCCAGATAATAATACATTCGGAACTTTCATACCTTCTAAAATCTTAGGACGAGTATAGTGAGGAAAATCAAGTAATCCATCCATAAAAGAGTCTTCTTTTGATGAAGTTTGATGGCCTAGTACACCAGGAATAAATCTTGAAATTGAATCGATAATCACCATTGCGGGTAATTCTCCTCCACTAAGAACATAATCACCGATTGACCATTCTTCATCAATTTCAGTTTCATTAATTCGTTCATCAATACCTTCATATCGACCACAAACTAAAATAATCTTTTTATTTATTGTTAATTCACAGACACTTTTTTGATTAAGCTTTCGTCCTTGCGGTGAAAGATAGATTACTTTAACATCTTCAATAATCTCAGATTTTGCTGCATGAATAGCATCTCTAAGAGGTTTTACCATCATCAACATACCTGGCCCTCCGCCATAAGGACTATCATCTACAGTTCGATGTCTATTATTAGTATAGTCCCTTGGATTCCAATATTGTATATTTAATAAACCATTTTTTATTGCCCTACCAATCACTCCATACTTCATTATTGCCATGAACATTTCTGGAAATAAGCTAATAATTCCTATCCACATTTTTCATTCCACTAATAAAACGTTAATCTACATTTAAAAATTAGGATCCCAATCTACTTCAATTGTTTTAATAGTAAGATTAATATTTTTGATAACTTGTTCATAAAGAAATGGTAATAACCTTTCTTTAATACCAAATGTATCTTCTAGATTTGCTTTAATTACTAATATATCATTTGAACCAGTTTCTATTAAATATTGAACATGACCTAAACTGTAACCTTCAATAGTTATAACCTTACAATTAATTAAATCTTTCCAATAATATTCGTTATCTTTAAGTATAGGTAATTGTGTTGAATCAATAAAAATTTCATAATTAGTTATTAAATTAGCAGCATTTCTATCATTAATGTGTTTTATTTTAATAATACTATTTTTGTTATGATATTTCCAGGCTTCTAATTTTACTTGTCGCCATTGACCTGAGCTTTGAATAAACCAAGGCTTATAATCAAAAATATCTTCTGTATGTTCTGTTAATGAAAAAATTCTAAGCCAACCACATGTACCATATGAAGCGCCTAATTTTCCTAAAACAATAGGATCGATGTCTATCAAAACAAACCTCTTTACTTACTAATACTTTATAGTAAATTAAGTTGCTTTTTTTACTTTTTTAATCAATGTTGAAGCGCGATCAGAAACAATTGCTCCTAAACTAATCCAATGATCAACACGATCTAAATCTAAATGCAACTCTTTCTTTTTAATTGATGAGATAGAATTAAAAAAACCTATACGTTCAATAAATCGACCGTCACGTGCATTCCGGTTATCTGTAACAACAACTTGATAAAATGGACGCTTTTTTCTTCCACCACGAGCTAAACGAATTATTACCATAATCTCCTCATTAATTAAGAAAAAATAAAACTATTTCTCATAAAACAATAAAATAAGATTCTATAATAAAAACATGTGTCTTATTTTTTTATTATAAAATAATAAACAAATATCAATTTTTTATTTAAATATAAATTTCTATTATTTTGATGAATAAGGTAAAGCGAAATTTTTAATTCCTCGTATAATTTTAATTAATTCATTTTTTTTCATTTTACTCATTATACGTTTTATATCATCAAACTGTTTAAGTAACATGTTAATATCCTGTATTTGCGTGCCTGAACCATTGGCAATACGCTTTTTCCTTGATCCTTTAATAATTTCAGGTTTTTGCCGTTCTTTCATAGTCATAGAGCTAATAATTGCTTGCATTTTAATTAATACATTATCATTTATTTGTAATTTAATTTTATCATTAATTCCAGATATACCTGGAATTTTATTTAATATACTTGACATATCACTTATATTTTGCATTTGTTTAAGATGTTCTAGGAAATCATTTAGATCAAAATTATTATTTTTTTTAAGTTTATTAGAAAGTTTTTCCGCCTTCTCACGGTCAATTTTGCTTTCTATCTCTTCAATCAATGATAAAACATCTCCCATACCAAGTATACGAGAGGAAATTCTTTCTGGATAAAATAGTTCTAAGCTATTAATTTTCTCTCCTATTCCTAAAAATTTAATTGGTTTACCAGTAATATATCTGATTGATAATGCAGCGCCACCTCTGGTATCACCATCAATTTTTGTTAATATAAAACCTGTTAATGGCAATATTTCATTAAAAGATTTTGCAGAATTAGCTGCATCTTGACCTGTCATTGCATCAACAATAAATAATGTTTCAATTGGATTAATAAAACTATGAATTACTTGAATTTCTGTCATCATAGTTTCATTAATATGCAAACGTCCAGAAGTATCAATGATCAATACATCATAAAATTTTAATTTTGCATATTCTAGTGCTTTAGTTGCGATATCAATAGGTTTTTCATTTGAAGATGATAGAAAAAAATCAATTCCTGCTGTTTGAGTAAGTATTTCTAATTGTTTAATAGCAGCTGGTCGATAAATATCAACAGAAGCTACTAAAACTTTTTTCCTATATTTTTCTTTTAAAAATTTTCCTAATTTAGCGACAGTAGTAGTCTTACCTACGCCTTGTAAACCAGCTATAAGAATAACTGCTGGGGGTTGTATTGCTAAATTTAAGCCGATATTATTTCCACCAAGTGATTTAGTTAGTTGATTTTTAACAATTTTAATGAATTCTTGACTAGGTGTTAAACTTTTATTGATATTTTTATCTAGTGCAACTTCTTTTATAGATTGAATAAATTCACGAACTACTGGCAAAGCAACATCAGCTTCTAATAACGCCATACGAACTTCACGTAATGCTTCTTTAATATTATCTTTAGTTAACCTTCCTCGACCTCTGATATTACGCAATATAGATGAAAGTCTATCAGTTAAATTATCAAACATTTCTCTTAACTCAATTATGTTAAATTGGTAAACTATTAGTTAATTTTTTATTCTTTCATTAAGAAAATATAATTTATACATTAAATTTTATAAAAAAATAAATAATTACTTATAAAATATAAATATGAATACTATATTTTTAACTTAATTACATTTAATAAACTAACCAATAAATGAAAATATTATATGAAAATTTGACATTCTCATAATTATTACTTATTTTTAAGTACTGTATTTTTTTATTTTATCATAACATAGAATTTAATTTTAATGAATTAAATTAAAATAGGTTATAATACTTTTATTAAAGATTGTTATATCATAATAAGTTATGAGTATTTTTTATGTTAAATATTTATTTTATTTATAATAAAATATTAAATTTAATTTTTTATTAAACTTATACTTTATCTTTAGTTTGTTAATTGATGGCATGGTAAATTTTACGATTAACTATTATATTTAGTTTGTCATATTTAATCGTTATATTTTTTGTTAATATTCTATTTAACAACTATTATAACGATAAGTTTATTATATTACGCTTATTTTAAAAAAAATGAATTATTATTTGATTTTATTTATATCTATTTAATATTTTACAATTAAAACTTGATTTAGTTTATCAATTAAAAAAAATAAAAATAATATTTA
Source organism: Arsenophonus sp. (assembly GCA_052171275.1). Lineage (GTDB taxonomy): Bacteria > Pseudomonadota > Gammaproteobacteria > Enterobacterales > Enterobacteriaceae > Arsenophonus. The sequence goes on from CM125795.1 coordinate 1,814,163, forward strand.
GAATATATTAAATAATTAATTATTATTAAAATTAAATTCTTAATTTTTATTAATTTATATAATTTTAACAATAATTATATTAATAATAAGAATTATTTTTAAATATTTTAATTAAATAAAGAAATTAATCTAATTAAGATATTTTATATATTTATTGTTAATTTTATTTATGTTTTTTATAAAAAAATTACTTTTATTATAGTTGATAATGTAAAAAATTTTTATAGACTTTTAACATAATTAAAATATTTTTTAATATTTGATTTTTTTAAAAATAAAATATTCTAAATATTCCTTTAATTAATTTAATTTTTATTTATTATTTTATCATTAACTAAAATATAGAAATTTTATATTTAAGGAATCATTAAATTAAGAAATACTTTATTTATCATATTTATTATTATAATGATTATTATATAAAGTTATCTAATCTTAAAAACAAAAACGATAAATATTTATTAAAAAATTAATCATAGAACTCAATTAAACATAATCATCAAATCCATTTATTAAGTTATATTACCATTAATAAATCTAAGATATCTATTATTAATTTATTTTAATTAATTATTAATATTAATTAATAATTAATTTTACTAACGTTAGCAACATCTATTAATATAAGTAATAAAAAATATAATATTTATTATTGTTAATAATATATAAAATACTTTAATTTTTGTAATTCTTTATTTTAAGTTACATAGAAAATAAAAAAATATTTTATATATAGAAAGCATATTCTTAACTTTAATGGTATATAAAATTATATATAAACTATTATATAATTTATTCTAGCATTATTTATGAAATAAATATTTATATTATCATAAAGTTTATTGATGTTTTTATTTTTATAACATTGAATCTCTCATCAATTTTGATAAAATTAAGAAAAAAAATAAATTTTGCACAATTTTAATGAATTTAATAGTATTTTTTTATAACAATCATGATATTTTTATCTAATTTTATATTTTAAAAACATATTTTTTTATAAAAAATTATTATATTTAATATAATTAAACCATTAATATTTTATTTTAATAAAAATTAAAAAATAATTATAAACAAATTAATTTCACTTTTGATAAGATTAAATTATTATTTATTATAAGATAAACTTTTTATAATATTATATATTATAATATTAATTCTTTTAATTTATTTTTATCAAAAAATAAATTAAAAGAAGATTTAATTGTGAACTAATAATATATTTTAATATTATTAGTTATAAATATATTGATATTTAATAACTTATGAAGTTAAATGGTAATTTAAATAAATTATTATTGTTCTTACTTTACTATTTTATTATTTTTGAAATTTAGTTAAAATTAATATTAAATAAATAGGTTAATATTAATTGAATAGTTTGAAGAAAGATTACTTTTAATATAAGAAATTTTAATAAATCTTATTAATAATCGTTATATTTATAATAACATATAAATACCTAGCAATGATTTTATTATTAAAAATAATTATACGATATAATAATATTATACACTAAAAACAAAAAATTTTTAACAGAATTAAAGATATCATTTGAAAATTCTACTTTGTAGAAAATTATAAAAATAAATTATAGTATTTTTTATTATCACATTGTATCATATTATTTAAGTTATTTTTTATTAACAAGATTAATTTTCATATTTAATTTAAATAATCTACATTTAATCATATATTAAAATGCGTATTTTCTTTAATTAAGGAGTGAATATCATAAATATTATACTAATAATTATTTAATTTAGATATTTGAAATTAAAGTGCTACAATTAACAATATTTATATAACTATTCTTTAAATAAAGAAAACAAATTATTAATAGGATATAGTGATTAATTATATATAAAATTAATCACTATAAAACTATATCAATAAAGAATTAATGATTTAATTATAAATATTTTTAATAAAAATCAAGCATAAAATTATAAATGAACATTATGATATATAGATATTTATTTTCTATAAATAGTTTTTTATTTATAATTTAAAAGACTAAATATCATAATTAACTTATTATAAATAATATTATTTATAATAAAAAATATAATATCTATTTTATCTTCATTTTTTAATCTAAACATGAAACTATTAAACAATGATATTAATATATCGTTAAAATATTTTTATAAAAATAAATTAAACTATTTTATCATAAACCTTATTTAGCAAATTAAAATAATTTTTCATCTTATTCTTTGAAAATTAATTTTATTAAAGGAAAACCAATTTTTATCCAGAATATATTTTTAAATAATTATCAAAACTCATTTTATCTGATTGTTCAATTTCTAATTGTTTATAAATAGAGGCATAACGAACATTAATAAATTCAGTGTCAGTTATTACTTCATAAGGTTCATTAGTTAATTGTTGATAATAAGTTTTAGCTAAGTCTAAACCATATTGTCTGATATTTTTATCAATCATTTTAGATAATATTTGACCAGAATAAGTAAGCTCTGGGTTTTCAAACATTGTTATTAATTGATGGCATATTTCATTATATCTCGTATTATTATTAATATCTAGTACATTGGCAATTCTAATTAAATCATCAAATAATATTTGTCCTACCTCTTTTAATGATCTCATTGATTCACCATAACCAATACTAATTATTTGTCCAGGTTTACGCCCCTCAAAGATCACTCGATTCCAATTTCTTTGCCAATAGTTTAATTCTTTTTCATTCATCTCTGGTACATCCGCTAACACACACCAGATTAAAAATAAATCAAGAAAATGGATCTGAACTTCATCTATACCAATAGGAGTAAATAAATTAATATCTAAAGCTCTAACTTCAATATATTCAATTCCTCTTTTTAATAATGCATCAGATAAAGATTCATCACCAATCAACCCTCGTTTAGGGCGAATAGGTGTATATAATTCATTTTCAATTTGTAAAATATTAGTATTTAATTGCAAGTATTTTTCATTTTTATTATATCTATCTAATTTTATAAACTCAGATGATGGTTGTTTTATTGCTTGCTTGATATTAGACACATAAGTCTTTATATTATTAAAAGTTATTTTCAAGTGATTTTGAAATTTATTACTATATCCAAAATCACTCATTCTCAAAGATGTAGCATAAGGTAAATAATATGTACCATTAGTTGTTTGTTCAAAAGGAAGACGCTTTGTGATTCCATGCAAAAAGGAACCACAAACTGCAGGCGATGTACCAAATAAATATGGAATCATCCAACCAAAACGATAATAATTACGAATGAGTCGAAAATAACCAGCAGAAATTTTCTCTTTACCACTTTCGGCATCTTTAACACCAATCATAGTTTGCCAAAATTCAATCGGTAAAGAAAAATTATAGTGAATACCTGCAATTACTTGCATTAAAGCACCATAACGATTCTTTAATCCTTTCCGATACAAATTTTTAAAACGACCAATATTAGAAACACCATATTGAGCAATCTTAATATTATCTTCATTCTCTATAAAACAAGGCATGCTTAATGGCCACATTAATTCATGATTAAGATGACGAGCTGTATAACGATGAAGATCTCTTAAGAATGACAAAACATGTCCGATATTATTATCAACTGGAGTAATAAATTCCAATAAAGCCTCAGCAAAATCAGTTGTGATCCATGGGTGAGTCAATGCTTTTCCTAAGCTATCAGGGTGATTAGATTTAGATAATCCACCATCTGGAGTAATTCTCAGTGTTTCTCGTTCAATACCTCGACGAAGACCATGTAAAATTTTAGGATGCGCTTCTAACCATAACAGTGCTTTTGATACATTAGGGATCAAATCGACCTCCAGTTATCTATTTTATTATTTTAAAAAAAAATTTTTAACATAAATAAATATAATTACAACAATCTAAATTGCTGCAAATTAAATATTAAAGTAAAAATTATATTTTAATAAATATATTTTAATTATAAAAAAACCCTGACGTTAATTGACAGGGTTTTTATTATAGTCGCATCCAGAAGGATTCGAACCTCCGACCGCTCGGTTCGTAGCCGAGTACTCTATCCAACTGAGCTATGGATGCAATATTAAAAATACGATGAGGGAGGGATTTGAACCCTCGATGCAGTTACTAACCACATACTACCTTAGCAGGGAAGCGCCTTTAACCTCTCAGCCACCTCATCATTAAATAATAAAGAGATATTAATTATTAAATTATCTTATCTCTTTATTATATCACGCTTATATCAATTTATAGAACTTATAAGTTAAACTATTTTATAATATTTTTTAGATTATTTAATTCCTTAAGATATTCATCACGATCAAGTTAAGTAATATAAAAACTAAATAAAAATAGATGATATTTATCTAGAAAAATAAAAATAAGTGAAATTGTGAACTAACATAAATAATCAAACTTAGATACTAATCTCATTTAATTATGGATTATTATAAATGAAAAGTTAATCTCTAAACATTTTACTAATTTATATTAGTTTAAAATATTATATTTCATATATAAACACTTTTAAAAATATTTAAACATTTAATAATTAAAATTTTAACATTTTGTTAAAAACATAATAAAATATTATAAAAGATATTTTAGAATTTAAATAATTTACTTTATAATAATAGTAAATTATTAATAATATAATTATAAATATATAACATTAATAAATAAGAATTAATTTTATTCCTATAAATAGAATTAACATAATATATGATAATAAATCATTTACTAAAAAAATAAAATTACTAATTGTTAGATTGATTTTTCTCATCTTGTATCCGATGATAAATTTCTTCACGGTGAACAGAAATCTCTTTGGGGGCATTAACCCCTATACGTATTTGATTACCTTTTATACCAAGTATCGTTATTGTTACCTCATCGCCTATCATGAGAGTTTCACCAATTCGACGAGTTAGAATAAGCATTCTTTTCTCCTTAAAAATTTAAAAAAGAGTGAGGGTTCTCTCTAGATTTTCTTAGTCCACTACACTATTATATATTATACGCCGTGAAAACCTAAAACAATGATATTGAATATAAAGTAATTATCATATTTATCTTATAACTAAAATATATTTTTTTAAACCGTTTAAAATTTATTAAAGATAATATAAAATAAAGTTATGTAATCATATATATTTATGTATTTAAAACTTATATTAAATGTAATTTAACCCAGTTTTCAACTGAAAATAATGCATTATGAAGAGCTGCTATATTATAACCACCAGCCTCTGCTATCTCAGCTCTACCACCTCCTTTCCCATCTATTTGTTTTGCAATAAATATTATTAAATCATTAGCTTTTATTTTAACAGTTAAATTATTAGTTATACCAACTATTAGATTAACTCTATTATTACTTGTAGTAGAAAGCACAATAATTGCTGATTTTAATTGATTTTTTAAATTATCAACTATAACGCGTAGTTCTTTAAAATCAATATTATTTAACTGAGTAACCAATAGATTAACTCCATTAATTTTTTTAACTTGTTTACTTAAAAAAATACTCTCTTTAACAGCTTGCTGTTCTTTTAATTGGTTTAGTGATTTCTCTAATAACTTGATTTTATCTAATGTTATTTTAATTTTTTCGATTAAATTATTAGTATTAGTTTTCATTAATCGAGAAATTTCTGTTAATATATTAGTTTGCTGATAAACACTATTAATAGCAGTTTGTCCTGTTATTGCTTCAATCCTACGAATTCTAGATGATGTACCTGATTCATTGATAATGCGAAATAATCCTATATCACCAGTTCGATTTACATGAGTGCCACCACATAACTCGATAGAAAAATCACCAATATTAACAACACGTACATTTTTATCGTATTTTCCATCAAAAAGCGCAATTGCATTTTTTTTTGCTATTTCTAAATCAATTAATTTCGTTGTAATAAGATTGTTTTTACGAATTTGATAATTTATTATATCTTCAATTTTAGTTATTTGCATATGTGTTATTTGCTTAAAATGAAAAAAATCGAAACGTAAATGCCTTTCATTTATTAATGATCCCTTTTGAATTACATGGCTTCCTAATACATCACGTAAAGCTGTATGTAATAAATGAGTAGCAGAATGATTAAGACTAATAGCATTGCGGCGTTGAATATCAATTCTTGCATTAATTAAACTATTTATTGATATATGATTATTAATTACCTTACCAATATGAGCAATTGCTTTATCATATTTTTTTGTGTCAAAAACAGCAAATTGACAATAGTTATTACTAAGTATCCCGCTATCACCAACTTGACCACCAGATTCAGCATAAAAAGTAGTTTTATCAAGTATAACAATCCCTTCTTCATTTTCTTTTAATATTTTAACAGGCTTACCATGATGAAAAATAGCTATTACCATAGCTTGTTGTTCATTATTTTCGTAACCTAAAAAATCACTATAATTTTCTATTTTAATAATATTATTATAATTAATCGAAAATTTACTAAGATTTCTAGCTTGATACCTTTGCTGCATTATTTTAGTATTAAAACTTAACTTATCTACTTTAATATTACGCTCATGACAAATATCAACAGTTAAATCGAGTGGAAAACCATAAGTATCATATAAACGAAATGCTATTTCGCCAGATAATACGTTTCCTTGTAATTTCTCTAATTCATCATTTAGTAGATGTAATCCATGTTTCAAACTGTGAATAAACTGTTCTTCTTCATTTTTTAATGTTTCTTCAATTATTATTTGTTGGACTTTTAATTCATCAGCTACATCACCCATTACTTGAATCAGTGGTGCGACTAATTTATGTAAAAATATCTCTTTAACTCCCAAAATATGTCCATGACGAACTGCTCGACGAATAATACGACGCAATACATAACCTCGGCCATAATTAGTAGGAAATACACCATTACCAATAAGAAAAACACTCGATCTAATATGATCAGCAATAACTCTTAATGAATTACTATTTAGATTCGATAAATCAAACATTTTAATAATAGAATCAATTAATTGTTTAAATAAATCAATTTCATAATTTGAATTAACCTGTTGTAATACAGATGTAATACGTTCAAGTCCCATACCTGTATCAATAGAAGTAGTTTTAAGTGCTTTTAAATTTCCATCTGAGTCACGGTTGAATTGAATAAAAACAATATTCCATAATTCAATATAACGATCATTATTTTTTTTGGACAAACTTAGTGATCCTTCGAGGATATGTTCACCATAATCATAAAAAATTTCAGTACATGTACCACATGGTCCAGTATTTCCCATTTGCCAGAAGTTATCAGAAGCATATGGAGTTCCTTTATTATCACCTATTCGAATAATACGATTTGAGGAGATACCAATAGTTTTTTTCCAAATATCATAAGTTTCTTCATCAGTGTAATAAACAGTTACTGAAAGCCTCTCTTTTGGTAAATTAAACCATTTCTTACTTGTCAATAGTTCCCATGCGTATTTAATTGCATCCTGTTTAGAATAATCGCTAAAACTAAAGTTACCTAACATTTCAAAAAAAGTATGATGATGAGCACTATAACCAACATTTTCTAAATCATTATGTTTACCACCAGCTCTAATGCAATGTTGTACAGTTGTTGCTCTAGAATAAGTTCTTTTATCTATTCCAAGAAATACATCTTTAAATTGATTCATACCAGCATTAGTGAACAATAATGTTTGATCATTATTTGGTACTAACGAACTACTTGGTATAATTTTATGACCTTTATTATGAAAGAAATTTAGAAAAGCTTGACGGATCTCATTAGTGCTCTTAATACTCATAATTACCTTAAAATCAAACTAGAAAACAGATTTATGATTATGAATCATAAATATATTTTATAATTAATTAAATTATCCACTATGACACATTTTAACTATAAAGCTAATAAATCATTAAATTATTTTATAATTAATCTATGATAATGATATATTAATTAATTTACATATATCAATATATCTCTAAAATCTTCTAAATTTTAATGTATTTTATATACAAACATAGTATTTAATTAAAATAACAATAATTATTTTTTAATTTAATTAAAACCGATTTAACTATTATGTAATAATACTTAAAAAGGACTATAGTAATAAAGTATTTTAGTTAATCTATTTTAATCCTATTACTATATACAAATAAAATTTAAAAAATTTTATTTGTATATAGTAAATTGAAAAAATATTTTTTATAAATAATTATAGTCACAGTAGTTAATCTCACTTTATCTAGTTTATATTATATAGGTTTTAATTATCAACTAAATAAAGTTAAAACTATTAATTAAAATTAACATATAAATTAATCAAAAAATATACTTAAATATATTAAACGTAGTAACAATTATTACTTATTGCATTATACAAAAAATTTTTTTGTAAAAAATTTTGATTGATTGATTGTCAATTTTCTATTATAAATTTTAAGATTTATATTATAATCATGTATTATAAATCACAATTAAATCTTATTTAAAATAAATAATTAATTTATATAATAACTAAAAGATTATATCTATATAAAAAATATATCCAATAAATTTAATAACTTTTATTTAATTAATTTAAAATTTTTTCCAGAATTATTTTTTTACTTATATCTTTTTTTTAAAAAATTAAAAGATAAACTATTAAAAATTCAATAACATTATTAATAGAGTAATAGTCTATAAAATTTTTAATCTAATTTAATATGAGATACTAAATTTTATTTTAAAGAAAATATCATATTTATTTTTTTAACTAATTTTTCATTATTATAATTTTTTATCAAATACATATTTTAATTAATTTATTTTCAAATAAAAATAAATGGAGTTTAATAAAAATATTAAATTTTTTTATAAAATTTAGAATTTTTTTCTTTAAAAAATTATTTTCTTTTATTATTTTAACGTAACTTTAATTTTAATAAACTTATTAATTTCTTTTTAATAAAAATAAATACATAAAGTATTAAAATAAAACATACTTAAAGTATGAAATTTTTATAGACTTAAACTTTTCTTTATTTCAAAAATATAATTCATTTAATTATTATTTTAGTTTTTAATCATACATGTGGTTAATATATAAATTAATCAATGTATTATATTTTCAAAATTTTCAAAGTGATTTGTGCATTAATTAATTCTTCATATAAAAATTACTTAAAATATAAAAATCATTCTTTGTCTCATCTTTTTATATTAAAATCTAAAATAAAATAGCTTAAAATATTATTCAAATTATCCATTTAATAATAAAATAAATAAAATTTATTAATATTCTTTATATAAAATTAATACTAAACTATATAAATTGATTATTAATTTATTTTTTCTTAATAAAAATTTTTTTATAAAGTGTAAATTTTATATATCTTAATAGAATTAGTTTTATTTATCATCAAGAGTTTTTTGTTTTTTAAAGTTTATTAATAAATATATAAATGAAAAATATTTATATATTTTTTTAAATTTATCACTTGAAGATGTTTCATAAATTTTATAAAAAATTATTATTTTTATATAAATAAACTTCACTTAATTGCTTGATAAATAAAATTTATTTCGTATTACTTGAAATCCAAATTACAATTTATAATTTTTTTTATTTTTTTGATTAAGTAGATTGCCATTGATTAGCTATAGTAAAAAATATATTTTTACGATTGCTTTTTATATGTTATGTGGAGCATTAAACTACATTAATTGATTATAAATAAAATTATTATAAATGAATTAATGATATTTATTTTATTATAAATATAGAATCAAATTAATTAAACTATGGTTATAAAATAGTACATAATATTTTATTATATTAATATTTTTCTTAAGCATAAAATACTATAGATAATAAAACGAATAATAATCAATATATATTATATTATATATTAATAAATTTATTTACTAATAAATACTATAATAAAAATAAAATAATTAAATATAGTTCAAATCAATTAAAAAATTAGCTTAATAATTTTTTATAAATTAAATTTGAATGTTAAAAATAAAAAATATTATTAATTTATTATTAATCTTCAGTTATAATTTTAACTTTATTTAAATTTTTATTTAAATAATAATAAAATATAATTATAAATAGATTTAATATAATAAGTAAGTGCGAATTAATGAATACTCTAAAAAAACCATTTAATAAATAATCACTTATTTTTTTCAAAATGAAATAATTATAAAAATTTTATAATAAAGAATTTTCTTTAACTAATATTATTAATTGGATATTAACATAATTTATATTTAAAATACCTGATTAATGATATTATTGCTATAATAATAGTAGTTATTTTCCAAAATAATTGAACTTGAGTAATTTTACTACATTTTTATTATTTTTTAAAGCTAATGATTAATAAAATTAATATGTTTATACATCTTTTTTACCATTATTAATTTTTTTAAATATATTTAATTATTAGTTATTACTTTATATATAAATAAAAATCTTTTCTTTATTAAAGAATAAGATAACTAATAAATCATTGTATGTGATATAATCAATCAAACTTAAAAATAAATATATTTATTTTTAAGTTCAGAAATTTAACGCAAATTAAATACTTTATACTTTTTTATAATTTAATATTTTAATTTTTTAAAAATAAAATTAAAATAATTTAAAATAAAAATTCATTAATTTAGTATTTTTTTTATTTAATTTTCTTGATTATATTTTATGATAAAAAGTACTTTTAATTTACATAAACAAACTATTTTTCTTATAGATTAATTTTTTAATGTTTTTTTGAAATAAGAAAAATCTTATTTTTTTATTTTTATACTTTTTATTTTTATAAAATTTTTATCATTGATAATGTGATTATGGTTATATTAATTTATTTTAATTTAATATTTCTCAAATATTAAATTAAAATAAATTAATATAAAATTGAAAATGTTTCTGATTAAATCAGTAAAGATATCTTAAATAGATTACATAAATATTAATGTAAAAATCAAATTAGAACTCAATAATAGAATAAATAAAATAATATTTACTTGTAATAAAGTTGTAAATTAGCAGAAATATTAACGATAATAAACTATATTAATATTTAAAAAGTATGAATTTCTGGATAAATATTTTCTAATGAAAGATATACTATGATAATAGTATGAATATTAAATATTTAATATCTAAAATATAAACCAATTAGAATATAATTCTATTTATGAAGTAAAAAATATATAAAATAATTTATTAATATTGAATATGATTGTATAAATATTCAATATTCTTGTTGTTATAGATAGTTTCAATTAAATATAATTTAATGATTTATATGATTTAAATCATGTAAAGCTTTTATGAATAAATTGATTCATTTAAGCTTCTCATCATTAATATTATTACATGTATAAATTGTTTAAAAATAATATTTATTATTATAGATGATTATATTATTATATATTTTTAAATAAAAATATAATTATTCTATTAATAATACAAAATAAAATAAAAAAAATAAAATATTAAAATTACATTCTATAAAAACAAAGAGAATTTTTTACAATTAAACTAAATAAAACTCACATTTATAATTTATATATAAATGTAATTAAAAATATATAATGAGTAATTATTTAAATTTTATAAGATTTGTCATTATTACTTTTATTGTATTAATAACAAGATTTTATCTTGTAGGTAATTATCTATATATTTTATTTTTATAAGTGAAGTTCTGAAGAATTAACGTATAACGAAACTATAATATATAAATTATATTTTTATTATAATTATAAAATTATCGATAAAGTGCTAAAAGTAATTTATTTATTATATTGGATACGGTGACATAAAATATAAATTATAAACTTAAAATGTTAATAATAAATTTTTCTTTCATAAAATATTTATTTTTTATCTTATCATATTTTTTAAATAAGTTGCTAAAGTTATATTTTTAAAATTATAAAAACAAGTCATTAACATATTATATATTAGATCTTAATATATCGTTTTATTTAAACATTATCTTTTTAGTATATATATATTTAATAATTAATATTAATTACTTTATTTATTAATATTAATTATATAAATAATATTAACTATTTCTATAGTTATAAAATTAATTATAATAATAAAATTTAAAATTATTCCTAATAATAAAATAGTTTAAAATATTATATTATAAATATATATTTAATATATAAAAATTTATAAAATGCGATATTTTAATATATTAAAACTGAAGATTGCGCGCTACGTAAAATTATTTATATATTTTATAGTTTTATTATTAAGAATTATCTTTCATTAGAAATGTTATCTACTTATTTTTTAACATTATATACCATTTATAAAAGTTAATAATGAATATAAATATATTACTTAATCAAAACTATATGATAATTATTCCTATTTTCTAACATTTAGTAACAATATTAATTTGTTTATCTAAATTTGGTAATAAGTAATTATTCTTAATTTAAATTTTAAATTGAATATTAGAAAATTAAAAAAGAATTTTTTATAAATATATCTTAATTTTTTATCATTTGTAATGATGTTTTAAATAATTAAAACGTTATCCAAAAAAAGATTTTGATAATTAACTAATTAGTTTTAGTAAAGTTAATGACTAAAAAATCTTTTATGATTATTTTTCTATTATTATTTTTGAATATAAAACATAAAAATATAATATAAATACCATTATATTTTAATTTGATTGAATTTATTTTATTCAAGAGTTATTTTAGAAAGATGTCTGATTTTTTTATATCAGTGATATATTTTAAAATAAAAAATAAATTAAACTATATAAATAGTTTAATTTAAGATAAAATTAAAAAATTAACAATAGTACTTAAGTGATGTAAATATATAATAATTATCAATTTTAATAAAATTAAAAATAACTTTAATATCATATAAAATATGAACTTCATATGATTTTTTCTGTAATAATATTATTATAGAAAACATTAATAAGTTATAACTTTTAATATAATATACATATACATATATATTATAAATTATCATGATCATTTATAATATATATGTAAAAAACTGTAAATAGGTGAAAATAACATCTAGATCACTTATAAAGTGTAAATTATTGGTATAATATATCGTTTTTTAAAATTGAGAATTGTCATAAAAAATATTTTTTTATAATTATATTTTTAATAAGTAACTGAATTTCTATAACGTTATTTTATATATTATATTTAAAAAATAAAATATTATTAGTTATTATTTTTTAATTGATTTTAAATTAAAAACAGATTAAATAAAAATAATCATATTACATCAATATATAAATAGACATTTATATATTTTGATGTAATTACATTAATATTTAGTATTAATAAATATTATTTAATCTTTAAATTCTAATTAAATAGAAAATATGTTGTCTATGAATAGACTTTATTTACAACAATTGCCTATTTTGTATTTTATTTATAAATTATATATCAGAAATAGAATTAATTTTTTTTTGCAAGATTAGTATTATTAAAACAATTTTATAGCTAACTTCACATTTTATTTCTATTTTAAATATAGATATTAAAATATTAATTAATATAACTTTATTTTCTTAAACTACTATAAAATATAAAAAATGAGAAATAATTTATTATTTATAAAGTAAAATTATATTAATTTAAAAACGGTAGATTAGTATTTATGTAGCAAATTTTTTATCAAAAAAATAAATATTATTAGAGAGAATATTAATTCTATAATTATAATGGATAAATTAATTTGAATTAATATTGGCAATTATAGTTAGGATTTAATCCTATTAATATTTATTTTATCCAAACTAAAATTAATTGTATTACTTAAGATTTTTAAAGAAATATTATTAATATGTAACACTTAAAGTTATCTATGATATAGATATAACGCATATAATAAATGATATTAATTATTATAATATTAATAATTATATATTATATATTTTCATAAAAATCAAGAATTCTTATTTTTTTGAAAGTATTTTTCTTCTATTTTATGTAAAATTATTTTTTATAATAAAAAGCAAGTTATCTAAATAGATAAAAATTTTTTATTAAGTAACGATAATATTGCTTTATATAACTAATCTAATTTTATCAATTTTATTGATAAATTGATAAATCATTTTATTTTAAAAATAGAAAATATTAATTATATAATTAATATTTTTATAAAAATCAATGATTTTTATAAAAATATGGGATCAAAATTGTTTTTTTGAATCCTCTTTTTAGTAATTAATTAAAGATATAACATATCTATTTATTATCTTTATATTAAAACATTATACATAGTAGTAATAAATAAATTATTAAAATAATTAACATTCAATTGTAAATTAATATTTTAAATAATATATTAAAAGTAATATTAATAATTAAATCCGCCTAATTTTTATAGCTAATTTTTTTTCTTATGCAAAATAATTAATATAAAATAATAAATTAACATATTTTTATTATTAATATACAATAAAAATATAATTATAAATGTTTTTAAATTATAATTAAATAAAATATTTTATAATTTGATAAAAATTTTATATAAATATATAAAATTTTTATATTGTTAAATTAGTTTAAATAATTTATTTAACTGATAAATAATATAACAATATTCTGTTTATTATTATATTAAATATAAAAAACATATCTATTATAATTATATCCTATTAATTATTAATTAATAATTAAATATGTTTTTTATATTTATTCATAATACAGTTGAATAACATTGTTATTGGTAATGTACCAGCAATAATACTAAATGATATAATAGTTGGAATATAAAATATATTAATTAATAAAATTTTTATACTAATAAAAATTAAAATCATAGATAGACCATATTTTATCATAGAGAATTTTTCAATTATGCCTGATAAAAGAAAATACATCGAACGCAATCCAATGATTGAAAATAAATTCGAAGTTAATATAATAAAAAGATTCATTGTTATTGAAAACACAGCAGGAATGCTATTTAAAGCAAATATAATGTCACTAATCTCAATTAAAATTAATACCAGAATTAATGGAGTAACAAATAATACACCTTGTTGACGAATAAAAACATTCACCATATAAAGTATTTGTCATTTGTAAATAAGAACTGATATATTTTATTAATGGTTTTTTATCAATCGATTGATCATATTCTTTAATAAAAAAACATTTTTATAGCGTTAAATAACATAAAAATAGCAAAAAGATATACAATCCAAATAAACCGCGAAACTAACCAACCACCTATAAAAATCATGATAGTACGTAATACTATTGCACTTAAAACACCATAAATAAGGACTCGATGTTATAATTTTATCGGGATTGAAAAATAATTAAATAACATTAACCAAACAAATATATTATCAATAGCTAATATTTTTTCTAAAAAATAACTAGTTAAAAAATCGATTATTTGTTTATTAGCCATATCTATGTTAGCTGTATGTTTGAAATAACACCATAAACCTAAAGCAAATAATAATGACAAAGTAACCTAAATTACACTCCATAAAATTGCTTGTTTTATTGTTATTTCTTTTCCTTTATACTTATTATGGAAAAAATATCGATAAATATCATTATCATGATAATTACAATAAAGATTATCCATAATAAAGAAGTACTAACGGAATACATTTTAACTCCTAAAATAAAAAATTCAGATTACATAAAAAATTCAACTATTATAATCTGTTTTAATCTTCATAATTCTTATTTCATTAACTCAAATTATAAGTGAGATGTTTTTAAAAATCGTTTTATTTAAGTTATAATACAAAATTATTTTAATACTTACTTTTACCTTATAATATTTTGATAATCCAAAATATTAATATTTATTGATTTTAATAAATAAGCTAAAGAAAAATAATCAATTTTTTATACAAAAAAATAAAATATTTTATTAACAACATATAAAATATTGAGAAAATGTTTATTCTATAATATAAATATATTAATGAATATATTGATATTAATATTTTGTATTTTATAAAAATATGTTTATAATATGTATTATATTAAGTAAAATTAGATTAATTAATCTAATTAAGCTATTTAATTTTATATTAAACACTTAATATAAGTTATTTTTAATATAATTTTAATCCAAAAAATAATAAAATTATAGATAAATATTGCATTAAAATATTATATAAAATTATTTTAAAAGTATAAAATTATTAATTTTAACATATTGATAATTATTTAGTTTAGTAAAAAGTTTTAAAATAGTTTAAAAAAATAATAATAAATATACTTATATTGATTATATATATTAAAATATTATATTTTTTAAACTTGTCAGAATAATTATTTTCTTCTTTAATTGAAGAAACAGTAATAATATAATTTATATTAATAATATGAATTCTATTTAATATAATAATTGTAAAAATATATTTTAATTTAAAAATAAAAATAAAATTAATTACTAAAATATATTTTTAAAACTATATTGATTAATTTAAATTTAATGTAAAAATTAAAATATTAATAAATAATTAATAAAATTATTTAATAAAACAGTTATTTTATTAAAACTATTATCTAATTAATTATTAATTAGATAATAAATTTTTATTTATTTTTAGTAAAAAAATAATTTTTAAATCATAAATAAAATTCATATTCATTTATAATTTAATAATCATATTTAATAATAACTATTAAATAATTATTTTAAATAAAAATTTATTAAATATAAATCATATTATAATTTATAATATTTATTATTTTATCAATAATTTATTAAGAATATTTATTTAATTAAATGAACTAAAACGCTTATAAACATAATTATAAGTAATAATATTAATATTTATTCCATTTATTATTTAAACATCATAAGATTTAAATTGATAATTAATATCAATATTAAATACCATGTAATAAAGTAAAAATAGATCTAATGATAACTAAATATTAAATAAATTTAATTAATAATTCTCTTTATTATTTTAATATAAATTAGTTAATCTGTTTAATTAAATTAATAAAGATTTATTGTATTAATCAGTTGTATTTTATTAATAAATTAATATTTATACTTGTAATATTTATAATTAACTTATATTTTTAATAATTAAAATTAATAGAATTTTAAGATACAAATAAAATATAATTTACTTTAGTTTCAATTCTATATGTATTAAAAAATAATTTCTTATAATAATAGATTGAAGTAATAATTAATAAAAAAGTTAATAACATTATTATATTCTAATATATTTTATCAACTTAAACTTAGATATAGTAAAAAAATAAATAAAAGAATTTAAAATGTAAAAGCCTTATAACTTAAATATCTATCATAATCATTTCAACAATTTTAAGTATTAAATTATTTAAAATACAAATAAGATTTAATTTAATAATAATAATATGATTAATATAATAATAAATTATTAACTATTAAATTGTTAATTAAGTATATATTTTATATAGTAATTCAACGTTTTTTCTAGTTTTATTAATTTTAAAAATATTTAAAATATAATTAGATGTAAAATATATATAATTATTTATAAAATTTTCATATAGAAAATTAATTTTTAAATTAAAAAATTAATTCTATTAAACAATAATTTAATTAAATCTTTATATATTACTTATATAATAAGGCAATTAATAATATTAAATAAAATTTATTTAATTACTTTATATTATAAAACAATTTTATTAAATTAATATTTAATATATTATTTTATAAAATTGTTAAGTAATAAATTTAGTGAAGATTTAAATTTAATTTATTATTTAGCTATTTATAATTTATGTAAATATTTGATATTTGATATTTGATCATATCAAGCACTTTAGTTTTAATAAATTTTCCATTTTATATAGAAATGATACTAATTCAGGAAATTATTATCATTTCTATTATCTTTATAGATTTTATATATAATTGTTTAATTTAAAATAAAATTCTTATCTTAATTTTATTATTTAAAAATAATTAAATAATTATTATATTACTAGATAAGATAAATATCTTTTATAGATAAAAAGTAATCAATATTACTATAAATTAAATTTATTATTATTTTATATAATTTTATACTTTATTAATAATGAATTTAATATTATATTTTGATAATATTTTTTCTAAGTAAAAAAAGTTACTTAATCTTTTTTATTACTTTATACGAGTTATTTATAATAAATATCTTTATTTATATGAATAAAATTTAGAATAAATCCATATATTAATATTTTTCAAAAAAACTTATATAATAGATTTATATAAATCTATTATATAATAAGTAGTATGAGTTTTTATAAAACAAAAATAGCGAATATAGTTTCCTTATATATTTCATTTTTAATGCTAAAATAAAGAACATCTTATAAAGATATAAATAAATTATGATTATATTAAAATATTTATTTTTTCTATCTTAAAAACTTTTTTATTCAAGATATAATAATTTGATGTTATTAATAAGGAGTTCTTGAATAAGAAATATGTCATTAATTAACTTGTTAATTTATTAAAGTTTTAAGCCTAATTATTATTACGTAAAATATTTATATATCTAATTATCTGATTTATTATAGATTTTATTTATATAATAAATAATATTTTTATATATCATATAATTAATAAATTATATGATATATTATTTTATACTTATCAAGTATTGTTTTTATTTTATTATTATTTTTTCTTATCTTATTTTTTAAATTTAAGATTAATAAAATTATTGAATAATAAAAAGACATAAATTTCTTCATTATAAATTTTATTATTAAGATATATTCTTATACACAAACTAATTTTAGTTACTAGTAATTTTCTTTCAATCATATGTTTATTTTGTATTTCAATTAATTAATTTAGTTTTAATAACTATATCTAAATTAGTTTTAAATGAATTCAATAATTCTAAAATTATTAGAGATATATTAATTTATCATATAAAATAATTATAAAAAAATTATATTAATTTTTAATAAAAAATTATAAATATGATAAAATGTTTTAATTTATATATTTAAGAAATTGATATTTAATAATAGTAAAATTTATTGTTAACATTTTTATAAATTATTAAATTAAAATAATTTATATTAATTATTTTATTAATAGAAATAAATAGAGATAATATATAATCTATTAAATAAATTTAATAAATATCATCAAGAAGACTTATTCTCAGATAAAATTATTTAATATAAAATATAAATTCTTTATTAATATATTTATTAAAATAATACTTTTATTATAATTTAATATATAATAAGAATTCTTATTTATTTATATAAAATATTTATTTATTGAATTTTATTTTAAAGAATATTAAATATTTTTATGCTTAATTTAATGTAATTTATCTCTATTTTATAGAACTAAAACAGTTAGTATTATTTTTTTTTAAAAATATTTATTTCTTTAAAAAGTTTTAAAAATTTCAATAATATATTAACCACATAATTTATTATTAAGTATTAAATATTGATATTATATATTAATTATTTTCTAATAAAATTATCTTAAGCAATGAGATTTAATAAAGCTTATAATATAAATTTTTTTATCTATATGAAGATAGAAATAATATTAAAATTATGAACTTGAATTATTATCAATATAAAATTAAAATAATAAACTTTAATTTATTTTATTGATTATTTCATAAATATAGAAATGATTGAAGTAAAATACAGATAAAATCTGTAACATTAATAACAATATATTAATATTAGAAATACTGATTCTCTTAAATCTTTTATATAAAAATAAAAATTCAATATTTAATTATAACTTTTATTTAAGAAATAATTATTATTTTATAATTAATTTATTATTAAATATTATTTTATTTTTCTATTATTATATAACGAATTTTAGTTAATTATTATAAATAGTATACTAAAATAGTATATATTAATAAGTTATTTACATTTAATTTTACTATATTAATAAAATTATAAGATAAAATATTGATTAAGTCTGATATGAATAATTTATTTATTAGAAAATATCGAATAGAAATATAAGATAACTTTTAAATATTAGTATTTATTTAAAAATAAAAAATAATTATAATTAAATATTATAAACTTCTTATACTTAAACTTAAGATCTTCTAAAATCTGATATCTTTTACTAAAATTATAAATAAAATAGAAAGAAAAATTCTAAAGTAATTAGATACATTTAAAATTAAAAATAAATTAATTAATTTATAAATAATTATATTATTTTTTATAACTAGTTATAAAAAATATTTAAAAAAATAAATAAAAAAAAATTACATACAAATTTTTAATTGCTAAAATTAGATTATTTATAATATTAAATAAAATTCAAAAATAAAAATACAATCTGATAAATAGTTCTTAAATAACAAAAAAAACTGATAATATATCATTTAATTTAATTATATATAAAATTATAATAAATGATTTTGATAATTAAATTAATACTTCAACATTACTTTGTTAATCATCAGAATTAATAAAAGTAAAATTACTAATTTTATCAAATTTATAAAAATAATAGAGAAGAAAATCATAAAATTGATAGAAAAATAAAAAATCAATTTTTTATTTGAACTAAAAAATTGATAAAATTATAAAATATTTTAATATTAGAAGAGTAATTATATATTTACGTAAAATGTCTAATTATAAATTAAATGTACATAAATGGATATAACTTCTTTAACTTTTAATAAAAATTATATTGATGCTTAATAAACTTATTTACTAATTAAATCAATACAATATTTTATATAAATCATATTTATATCTATTAAAAATTTAATAAAAAATCTCTTTAATAATATTAAAATTATTTCAAATAACAAACTATTTTGAATTTAATAAATATATAAAGATATATATTAATGAATAAAAAATAATTTTATACATAAAAATTTAGTATTATATGTTAATTTAACTATTTTCTATTCTCAAAATTTAAAATATTATATTTAATAAAATTAAGTTATTTATATTTAAATTTAGAATTTAATAAATACTATTAAAGTTCTTTAATATAAACAAAACATAAAACTATCTATAATTAGTTTTATATTTTACAATCTTATACATTTCATTAATTTATAAATTCTGAAAATATATCCATAGAATTTTTGTTTATTAAATAAAAATAAATTTTATATAATTTATCTTAATAAAAATTATTATTTTATTTTAATAGTAATTTATGACTATATTTATATTTTAATAGCTATAGTTTAAAATTTGATCAATATTTTAGAAAAATAATTTAATAAACAAAACTATTTATTATTTAAATATTTATTTACTAATACTTATTTATATTTAATTTTATAATATAGATACATTCAAATTTTTATTTTTAAATTTCTTATCAAAATTCTCTCTTATTGTTCAAGATTATTTAATTAAACACCAACTTATTTTATGCGATTATTATCATGAATTTTAATAATCTTTAACAATTTTAAATAGAATTTATATTCTTATAAAAAATCAATTAAAAAATTGATAATTGTACTCTACTTTGAATTATTTATAAATCCATTAAATCTAATTTATACTTAAAGAAATTTAATAATAACATTTATTTAATAAAAAACTAAAATAACTTTAAAAAAGAATATTTTAATGTATCTTACTATAAACTATTTTATAATAGAATATACATAAATAACAATATTAAGTTAATAAAATATAAAAAGTCTCCATTAGAGAAATTTTTCATAATATCTTATTTAGTTTCTATAAATAAGATATCATGAAAAAATAAATATATTTATTTTCATTAACTTTTTTTTAATATTTAATTCAATATTTTAAAAGTTATATTTTATCACTATTTCATTAAATTATACTTATTAATAATACAATTAATAAAAATATGTAAACTATATCCAGATTTATTATTTATAATATTAACCGATATAAATATCAATATAATATTTAGTTATTTTAACATTATAATCTATATTTTTTAATTATTTTTTATCAATTATTTAAATAAAATCGTAAACTAATATTTAATTACATCGATAAATATGTTAAGATAATTAAATATATTTTATAAAGCTATTTTTATTTGATAATTTAAAATCTTAAAGAAAAATCTAAAACCTTATTATTTTTTAACATTTTTAACTTAAGTTATACATCAACTGTAATATGTAAAATTATATATATTTCATCTATTAATCATAATAATAAAAAATTAACCTTTTTAAAATTTAAAATTTTAACATTATATATTTTCTTTTTTATTATAAAAAAGAAATGAATTATTTGATACTAATAATAATCTAATAATATAAATTCATTTTATTTTATATATTATTTATTGATATTTATATCAACGATAATATTTTATTATTATTAATAGTTATTAAAAAATCAATTTTAATAAAATTACTTCATCTTATTATATATTTATTGTCTTTCTGCATTATTAAGATATTTATCTTTGATCATATAAATAAAAGTTATTCTTTTCTAATTATATAAATGATAAATTTCTATTTTATTATTATAAATAATAATATCTTTAAATTATAAATTAATATATTATATTATACAATATATAATACTTTATCTTGAATATTTCAGTATATAAATCCATAAAACAACTTTAATATCAATAATAAAATTATATTCATATAAACTTAATTCTTACATATAGATAATTTAATTTATCTTATAATAAATTATTCCTAATCATTAAAAATTATAATTTTAATTTAATAATAATTAAAAACCATTTTGGAATTTATAATCTGAATATATATAAAGATATGTTTCTAGATCTTACTTTTCTTTATAAAATAAAAAATATATATGAACAATCATTAACAATTAACGCATAATAATAATTATTTAATTTATTTCTCACTATTTTATAAATAAATTTTATTATAAACAAAGAAGTATAAGCTATTTTAAAAAATTCTTTACTTTAAAGAAAATGCTAAAATAGATTTTTTTTATGATAAAAAACATAAATATTTTAACATCATTAATATCATATATCAATTAAATTAGCAATTATTATTATATTTTAAAATAAATAGTTTATTATTTATAATTCGTATATTTAATTTTAGTATTAGATATACTATATGCATATTAAATATTAGTGATATTTTATCATAAATACATTTAAATGCATTTATTTATAAAAAATATAAAAGTTAATAGCTTTAAATAAACTAACTTTCTTTAAAGAAAGTTATATAAAATATAGTCATAAAATAAACTATTTTCAAAATATTGAATTAATATTTAAAATAATAATAATTTTAATAAACTACAAAGATAATTTTAATATTTTAAAAAATATTTAAAAAATAAACATATAAAATTAACAATAATTAATCGTATATCAAATAATGATGAATAATTAAAAAAAAATAAATTTATATAATATCATAATTAAGTTATAATTACTTCTATTTAACCAATGAAGATTTCAGTATAATAAATTCTCAAATTAATATTTAAATTATAAAATTCATTTTTTTAAATAAATTTAAATTATTTTAATTTATCTTATTAATGTAATTATAATTAATAAATTGATTAAAATAATAACTTTTAAATATTTTATCTAAAAAAATGTATAACATTAATTGTTAATTAAAATTAACTAAAGCAATATAAATATAAAAATAACTATTAGTATTATAAAAAAATTAATTAATATTAATTTTGATAATTAATTTTTATTAATTCTTATCGATATAATTAATAGTTATTAAAATATTAAAAAAATAAAAAGTTAGTTATAAATTTAATCCTGATTAAATAAATTAAGTTTTAATCAGCAATAATTAATTAAAAAAATATAATTTTTATTATAAATTAATTTATATTATATAAGAATAATATTAATAAATTAATAAATTAAAAAATAATAACAAAATTATAATAATTATTATTATAAAATTAGTTTCTTATTTAAATATTTTTGATAAAACTAAATAAATACTAAAACTTTAGACATTATATCTTTATTATTTAAATAAACTCTAATTAATATCTATTAAATTTATTCTTTCTTAAAAAATAAATTTCTTTTAAACACTTTCTTAAAAAAATTATTAAGAATATTAATCTTAAATTAAAAAATCATACGTATTGTTGAATACAGTTTATAGCAATTTTATTTCAAAAAATTGCAATAAATATTGTCTTAAGTTTCTTATAATACTTAAGCATGTAATATTTTATAATAATATATATCTCTATTTTCTTTTCTGTTAACTTTAAGATTTCTTTATCAATTAGTTATACTACTGTTTTAGTTATCTATTATTTTTTATTTATATATAAACATTCATAATAAATATAATTAGTTATACTATATAATATATTTATATTATCATTAATTAAATAAATTTTATTAAATTTGTTTAATAGTAAAAAACAAATTAATATTTTTATTATTATATGATTAATAACTAATAATCTAATTTATTATTTTTATTTAATATTTTAAATATTTTAAAAATATAATTTTTTTACTTTTTTAATAAAATGTAGTATCAAAAAAAATAAATTATATTTTTAGTTGAAAGTAAAACTTATTTAAAGTGCAAATATAAAATATATTATAGTATTTACCTAATAATTTTATACTTATTTTAAATTTTACTTTATTATTATTTTACAATTATATTTTTTGTTTTATCTTTTTTTTAAAGATATTATATATAACAATGAAAATTTAAATAAATAGTTAAATAAAATCATTAATATCATTTTTTTAAATAACTAAAACTAATAATTTAGTTAATATTAAATACTCTATAAATCAATATTCTTTATATTTTTTTATATTTATAAATAAAATAAGTATAAATTAAGATAATTTATTATTAAAATAATTTAAAGTAATAAAATTGATCAAGATAATTAATAATTGATACTCTAGAAAAGTAACTTTAAAACTTTATTTTAAAATAACTTAAAATAATATGATAATATATTAAATTGTTTATTAATGAACTGTGGTTGATTTCTATATATTATATATTATATAATTATTAATTATATAATATAATACTAAATATATATCATAATAGTAACTAAATTATCTAAATTTTAATCTAAATAAACAAAAAAATAAATGTATTATAAATTAATATTAAATTTAAAAAATAGATAAATACAACTGAAATATATTTCATTACTATCATAGTAATATATATTACTACATAATAAAATATATAAAATAATAAAGTATTAATATTAAGATATAAAGTAAAATTAATTAAAGAAAATATTATCAATTTTATAATAATAAATAAGAAAAGATGATATTTTTTTAAAATTTTTTTAATAAAAATAATCATATAGATTAGTAAAATATATTTGCATTAAAGAATATATCATTTTATAAATTTAATTATTTTTACTATAACTTATATCACTAAAATTAAGTAATGCCATACTATCGTATACTGTATCAAAAAAAATAAAATATTATATGATTTTCAATTATTTTATATTTATAAATAAATGAAAATAATTTATGTTTTCTATTTAATATTATAGTTTTAAAAACATATTTTTATAAAAAAATCTATAGTTTAGTTAAAATTCAGCTTAAATTAATATTATTATTAATTTAAAATATAGTAAAATAATTATTTTTAAATAAATATTAATTTTAGTAAAATATTTACTAAAAATAATTATTTCTTAATAATTTAATTATTAAGAAATTTTTCTATATTAATTATTTTTTAAAAAAAGATAATTTTATTAGACTAATTATATATAATATATTTAAAAAAAATTTTTAAAAAATTTATTCATTACTAATAGTAACTTAATCAAGTTACACTAATAATCATAAATATAAATTATTTATTTAATTAATTTAATCAATATTTAAAATTATTATGTAAAAAAATTTTTATAAAAACAATAAGTAATCTACATCGTATGATATAAAAATTTATTTAGAAATTTTTTGTTTAATAAATAAACACAATTATTTTCTTATAATTTAATATTCTAATATTTGTACAAGAGTATCACTAAAAAATTAATAGTTTATCTATATATTTTAAAATATTTATATAATCTAAATTCTTATAAAAATAAGAATTCTAAAAAAAGAATTTTTCTCTAATTCTTGCCGATAACAAAAAGAAATATAAAGTATTTAAATAAAGATTAATATTTATTAGAATATTATGGATTAATATATAATATTTCATAAATAATATGATTATTATAAATAAATAAATATTTGTAATATCAAGTATAATTATATTAATTAATAATATTAATTTTTAAATACTATCGTATAGTAATACTATTTATCATTTCTTTTTCTATCACTTGAATTAAAATATGTATTACTTTAATGTGAATTTCTTGGATTCGATCAGCATAGTTAAAATGAGCTACTCGAATCTCAATATCAGCAGTTCCTGTTATTTTTCCACCTTCTTTACCAGTTAATATAATTACTTTCATTCCTTTAATTCGAGCCGCTTCGATTGCTTTGATTATATTCCTAGAATTTCCTGATGTTGAAATAGCTAATAATATATCACCCTCTCTACCTAAAGCCTCTATATATCGTGAAAAAACATAATCATAACCAAAATCATTACTAACGCAGGAAAAATAAGTAACATCAGAAATCGAAATTGCTGAATAACCAATACGATCTTCTCTATAACGTCCAGTTAGTTCTTCTGCAAAATGCATGGCATCACAATGTGAACCACCATTACCGCAAGATAGAACTTTTCCTCCTGCCTTAAAAGTATTTGATAGCATAATCGCTGCTTTTTCAATCGCCTCAATATTTTCTTTATTATTAATAAAATTTTTTAATGTAATAATTGCTTCTTCTAATTCAGAGAAAATAAGCTCCTGATATATCATTTTTATTCCTAAAAAAGTTTTTAAAACCATAGAATCATATTAAATTTTATGAAAGAAGTATTAATAGTAATTATCTTAATAAGAAATAATCTTAATAAATAATTTTAAATTACATTATAATTAATATTTAAGAGATTGATAAATAAAATTATTTAAATTTTAAAATAGGAAAATATATATAATAAGATAAATTATCTTAATTAAAAACCAAAATATAATATAAAACTCTACTTACTATTTTATTTATTAACTTTAATTAAAATACCTTTTAATCAAAAATCAATTTTTATTTAGAAATTTATTATTTATATTTTAATTATTTCTTAATAGAACTATTATTATTGATTTATTATATTATTCATAGTTATTTCTTAATATAATTAGTTTATCTTTTTTAATTATCTTCTTTCAGATATTATTTATGTACTAATAACAAAATTTTATAAATTTTCAAAAAAATAAAAATTATATTAAACTTTAAAAGTTAATTTCTATCTAGATTTTACTTAACATTGATTTAATAAAATCTTATTCCAATATACTACTTTGAAGAATAAAATAAATAATTTATTTAAAACTATATTCAAACTATAAAAGAAAAATTCTTTAAAAAATATTGAAAATATATACTATTGGTAATATTTCTTAAAATAGAAATAAATTAATTGCTTTATTTAATAAATTATTATGCTATTTATAGCAGCACTTTTATTATAATTAAAACAAAAATTTCTAAAATAAACTTAGATTTTTATTTATATTTAGATAATAATATTAATATAATAAAATTTTCTAATATTAGAGTGAAAAATTAATTTCTATAATCGTTATTAAGTTTTGATATATTAGTCAGATATAATTATTTTAATATATTCATGTTTTTACTGCAAAATATAATTGAATTATATGTTTTCAATTATCAATATATTTACTATTCTAAATTTTCATTATATTAATATCATAAATTTTATAGAGAATTTTTATTAAAAAGATTACTTTGAATGTTAATTTAATTAGTTTTTTAAACTTATTGTATATTTTATATAATCTTTAAGTTTTTATTAAATTAACTTATAATTAATATTATTCAATATTATTTATTATTAAATATTTTTATATTATATATTTAATTAATTTTAATTTTAAAAAATAATAAAAATCTTAATATTATTAACATATTTTACAGTTAATATCTATTAAATAATTAAATTATTCTTTTAATTATTTAATAATATATTATTAAATTTAAATACAATAATCTATTAAATATCTTATTAATTATAAATTAATAATTTCAAAAATGAGATTTTATAAAATTATGAAATTTATTCATTTAATAATTTATTATAAATTTCATTATTTTATTTTATTTTTTACTTTTTTTTTTCCAAAAGAAATTAATATTGGATTTAGAATTAATAAGTAAATTATAAATAAATAATTTATTATAGTAATAAACTAATTTTTATCATATTAGTTAAAATAATTTATTTAAAAATATCAATATACATCAATTTAGTAAAGGCATTTTTTCTATTTTGCTAGAACTATCAATTGTAATTATAAATTAATCCTTATTGATATTTAATTTTTAAAAAATTAATGAAATAGATTATTTATATCATATAAAACTAACACTAATTTATATTAATGATAATAATTTAGATTATTAATATTAACTATAGATCATTTCTATTATTTATAATGTAAAAATATTAGTAATTATTAAAAATAATTAATCGTTATAAGAAGAAAAAAATGAAAAATAAAATTATTATATGTCTTAAACATTTACTAATACAATTATAAAATAGAGGTATTATTACAAAGTAAAAATGTTTATATCTGAAACTTAAAATTAAAATATATAGATTTAAAATGTTATAATTGATTATATCTCATATAAATATTATATCTTAAAAGCATTATCAATTTATATTCTTTTATCTAAAATATTTATTTTTAACGATGCAAAAAAACAAATAAAAATATTAATAATTCTAATAATAATATTTAAATTTAAAATAATCTTCAATTATTTAATTAAATATTTAATAATCTAATAAAAGATTAAATTAATTAAAAAAATTTTTGAGAAAATATTTATTAATGACTTTACATTATAATTCTAATACCTTCTATATTTAGTTATAAAAATATATTTTCATTAAAAAAATTAAAATTAACAATTTAAAATATAAAAACTAAACTTAATCTTATCAAGATGATAATATATCATCACTCAACTAAAATAATAGATTATTAATATTAATTTCATTAAAATTTGATAAATAGATTATTATCTATAATATTTATAATAATATTTAATGTTAATTATTTTTAAATATTTTGATAAAATTTCATAATATTTAAATTTATTATTTTAGATAATTAATGATTATTTCAACGTTAGATTAGTAAAAATTATTAATGTTAAAATTTAGTAAAACATTATATTATGCAAATGATAATAAAATTAACAATAAAGATATTTTATTGTAATTAGAATAGTTGTTTTTCTGAATAAATAATTATTTGAATAATTATTTATTATTAATTAATAAATAAATTAATAACAATAATTGTATTATATTAAATTATTTTATTTTAGAGTTGTAATTAGATTAATATTAATAATGATAATTATTTTTAATTTTTTATATTAAATATTTTGATATAACATATATTTAATAATAAATTTAAATAGATATTCCACTTAATAATATTATATAAGAAAATATATATTAAATTTTTAATATTCTGTAATTATGATAAAAATTATTTGTAAGTTTCTATAAAAAATTAGTTAAATAATTACTTAATTTAATCTTAAATAAATTTAAACTATTGGAATAAAGACTTTATTAATTTAATTATATATTATTATTTTAATATTTATTAGATAAAATCTTGATCTTGAATATTATTCATTTTATTTTTTTTAATAAATTTAAAGAGACTTAAATAAAATAAGATAAATTAATATAATTTAATTATATTTTAGTAATTTAAAATTTAAAGATTTTTGTCTGAAAAAATTTTCTAGAATAGATCTCATATTACTATAATTTTTGATTAATAAATTAATCATATAATTTAATATAAATATCTTATTTAATAATAAGATAAAATAAAAATATTAAATAAGATTTAATTTTAATTTTAATTAAATTTTATTTAATAAAATCAACAACAAACAAAAAATAATAAAATTTATTAATTAATATTAAATAATATCTTTAATTATTTATTTATAAAAAATAATGTTATTCCATTTATATTTTATTTTATTTATAATAAAATAAAATATAAATAACAGATTAGATTATTTATATAAATATAAAATAATAATTTCTGTGAAATTTTACGATATAAAATAAATATTAATAGAACTAATAAATTATTTAATAATAAAAATATTTTTATAAGATATAATTAAATTATTAATAAATAAAAAATTATTAAGTATTTAATTATATTGATGTTTCATCTTGAAATAATACTATTGTTTATTTAGTGCCTTCAATATTAATATTAAAATAATAATTTATAAATAATTTTATTATCTTATTAATCATAAATTAATTATAATCTAATTTATTATGGATAAAATTTATAAGCATATAATCTATGGAAAATCTGACTATTTTCTTTTAAAATATTATCTATGATAATGTAAATTATAATAAAATAATTAAAATAATTACTGATAATTAAGTTTATTAAACTTTCAAATAGTTATATAAATTAACAATTTAATTAATTAATAATAATTAAATTTTTATATATTAAAATATTTAATATATTTTTTAAAAAAATAAAAAATTTAGTTAAGCATTTAATTATCATAAATAAAAAAACAATTTTAAATCTCTTAATACAAATAAGTTATTTTATAAGAAAATAAAATTTATTTTTCAAAAAATAATAAACTTTACAGTCACGAATATTATATTATTTTTGTTTAAACTGTTTAATGTTGAATTAAGTTTTACATTTTTAGTAAAAATAATAACAATGATAAAGTATCATTTATTTATGCTTAAAAACATATAATGAAAATCAAAATTTTCTTAATTTGTTTAACAATATCTATTTAAATTTAATATAAGAAGAAAGATGGATACATTAAGTATTAATATTTATTGTTAAATATAATTAAATATAAATTATCTCGTTTTATTTTATAAATAAAATCTATTTATTTACTAACTTAATAAAATTAATTTATTTTAACTCAAATTATGATAACAATTAATTATTAATTAAATAATATCCTAAATATCTCTACTAAGAGAATTGATACTTAAAAATAGAAATAACTATATTAACTATAATTATATTATTATAAATTTGTTTTAGCAATTTTGATAAGGAGATAAAATGATTAAATTAGGTATTGTTATGGATCCAATTTCAACTATAAAAATTAAGAAAGATAGTAGTTTTGCTATGCTATTAGAAGCTCAACGTCGTAAATATGAAATTTATTATATGGAAATAGGAGACCTATATTTATTACAAGGAGAAGCATATGGACATACTAGAAAATTAATCAAAATTAAACAAGATACTATGCAATGGTATAAATTTGATGCCGAACAAGATATTCCTTTAAAAAAACTTAACGTTATTTTAATGCGCAAAGATCCTCCATTTAATACTGAATATATTTATGCTACTTATATTCTTGAAAGAGCAGAACAAGCTGGTAGCTTAATTATCAATAAACCTCAAAGCCTGAGAGATTGTAATGAAAAACTATTTACAACATGGTTTAATAAATTAACTCCTAACACGCTAGTAACTAGAAATAATAAAAAATTGCGTGAATTTCATAAAAAATATGGCGATGTAATATTTAAACCATTAAATCAAATGGGTGGTGCATCTATTTTTCGTTTAACAAAAACTGATCCTAATGTTAGTGCTATTATTGAAACATTAACGAAACATGGACAGTATTTTTGTATGGCTCAAAATTATTTACCTTCTATCAAAGAAGGTGACAAACGAGTGTTAGTTATTGATGGTAAACCAGTTCCTTATTGCCTAGCTCGAATTCCAGCTAAAGGTGAAACACGAGGAAATTTATCTGCTGGTGGACATGGAGAAGCAAGACCTTTAACAATAAATGATTGGAAAATTGCTAAAACAGTTGCACCTATATTAAAAGAAAAAGGATTAATTTTTGTTGGTTTAGATATCATTGGTGATTATTTAACTGAAATTAACGTAACAAGTCCTACTTGTATACGTGAAATAGAAACAGCATTTTCAGATATATCAATTACTAGTATGTTATTTGATGCAATAGAAAAACTACTTAGTACTAGCGATAGATGATAAAACTATTAATAATTTGGGTTATTAATTAACCTAATAATAAGACTAAATGGTATTTATTTTTACTATTATAATAATAAAAATTATTTTGAAATTATTTTCATAAATATACTAATATTACTAGATTTTTTTTAAAAATTCGTATTCTTATATTTATAAAGTACAATAAAGATTGTGTTAATTACACTATATTAGTAATTAATAAGTTATTTATTAATATAGCAAAAATGATTATATAAATAAATTAAGTAAATTATTTTTTTTAGTAACTTGATTTTATATTATAAAAAACTTATTATTTTCATTATTTATTAATGATAAAAATTTTTTATTGCCAACTTAAAATCTTCTGATAAAATTATGTTAACAGCATCAAAAGATTCTAAAAAGTTTAAATGTTTTATAAGATAAAGAATTTATGATATAAAATCACTAAAGTTTTAAACAAAGTATAAATAAATAATAGAAGATAATTATGTAAGAAAAGATGATTAACTAAATAATTATTTAGTCTTCAAATTTTTATTTTAACAATAAATATAAACTATTTTATAACTGGAATTTATATTTTAAATCAAATATGTCATTTATAATAACAAATAAAATAATTATAGCTTTTGATTTTGGTACACAAAGTATTGGTATTGCTATTGGACAAAAAATTACAGCAACTGCCTATCCTTTAACTGCAATAAAATCAAAATATGGTAAATCAAACTGGTTAGAAATTAAAAAAATATTACAAGAATGGCAACCTAAAATGGCTATTGTTGGATTCCCTCTCAATATGGATGGAACGGAACAGCCAATAAGTAATCAGGCAGTTAAATTTGCTAATCGTTTGCATAGTAGATTTAGTATTAAAGTTATATTACATGATGAACGATTAACAACAATAGAAGCACGGTCGCAACTATTTAATCAAAATAGTTATCGTGCTTTAAATAAAAGTAAAATTGATTCTATTTCTGCTCTCATTATTTTAGAGAGTTGGTTTAACCAACAGACTTAATTACAATAATAACTATGAACTGATATTAATTACAGCTTTAATAAAAAATTATTTTTTATCCTAATTTATTTTTATTTAAAAATCTAATTTTTATGAATAAAATCAACCAAAATCTTCTTAATGTTAAAAACAGTATTGTACAAACAGCCAATAAATATCATCGATTTCCAGAAGATATTACACTACTTGCAGTTAGCAAAAATAAATCATATTGTGAAATTCAAGATGCTATTGATTCTGGTCAATATCAATTCGGTGAAAATTATCTTCAAGAAGGGATAAGAAAAATTGAATATTTCAGTAATATACAAAATTTAACATGGCACTTTATAGGTGTTTTGCAGACTAATAAAAGTCGATTGATAGCTAAATATTTCGATTGGTGTCATACGATTGATAGATTAAAAATAGCAGAACGATTAAATAACCAAAGACCTTTAAATAAATCTCCATTAAATGTACTTATTCAGATTAATATTAGCAATGATATAAATAAATCAGGTATTATAGAAAAAGATTTAGATAAATTAGCAAGTGAAATTGTAGTTTTACCAAACTTAAAACTACGTGGATTAATGGCAATTCCAGCACAAAATAATGAACCAAATCAACAAATATTAATTTATAGTCGCATGGAAGATTTATTTAATCAATTAAAAAAAAAATATCAATACATTGATACACTTTCAATGGGTATGAGTGCTGATTTTAATATTACAATTGCTTATGGTTCAACATTAATTAGAATTGGCACAGCTATTTTTGGTTTACGATAATTAATTAACTCTAAAATTAATAAGATAAGAAAAGAATGATTTAGTGAAACAGCAAAAAAATATATTTATATTTATCTGCAAATATTGCTTTTACAATTATTTTAGAATTAATTTTATCTTGATATTCTTCAAATGATATTACGATATTTTCACTTACTAATAGAAATCTCAATCAAATAGAAAAAATATGTTATAGAAGAAAAACAATAATATTGATGTAAGCAAACATGTATATGTTATTATTCTTGCCATATTTTAAATCTAAACAAATAAAAGTTGTTTGTCAACAGTTAAAAAACATACTAATTTTGATAAAAAATTAATTTTAATAATTGCTTTAGGTGTTCCTATAAAACATTATCAACGATATCTTTTACCTAATAATATAATAAAATTTAGTATGCGTTATGTTAAATATTCTATCTGTAATTTGCTATAGTTCTAATATTTTATGTGTTAGTAATTCCAGTATTAAAAAATGATCTAATTTTACTACATAACTTATTATGGAAATATCGAAAAAATCTTTTTTATTAACTACAAGGCTGTAATTAATGATATGATTGGTATCACTTCTAGTGTATCTGCGCTTTTTTATTTATAGAATTGATGCAACAATATGCAGAACGACTAGATTTTTATCGTAAAACATCAAAAGAGTTAATTATATATACTTTTTAATGTTCTTCTATTTGTTTACAAGCAAATTAGATACTCCTTTTATGACGTCAAGAGAACAAAGTAAGTTATAAAAAAAGAAGGAATATAGTTAAAAAGCTTATAAAACAAGTTTTATAAGCTTTTTAACTAAAAATTGTCACTAAAGCAGTATATAAAGAAACTTATCATGCTAAAGAAATAGAAAATAATTTCAATCCATTTAGGATAATTAAATGCAATTTTTAACTTTTATTATACCAACTATTATTCAACTATACATTATTATTTTATTACTAAGAGTTTTGATGCAATATGTTAAAGCTGATTTTTATAATCCATTTTCGCAATTTGTGATCAAAGTTACTCAACCAATCATAGAACCATTCCGATGTCTTATTCCTACTGTTGGCAATATTGATATTATATCTTTATTGGTTGCTTATATGCTCACAATAATTAATATTTTTTTTGTTATACTAATAACAAAAAAAATCACTTTAATTAGTTTAACATTATTACCAATTAGTTTTATTCAATTATTATCTTATTTAG
Source organism: Arsenophonus sp. (assembly GCA_052171275.1). Taxonomy (GTDB): domain Bacteria; phylum Pseudomonadota; class Gammaproteobacteria; order Enterobacterales; family Enterobacteriaceae; genus Arsenophonus. Next base: position 1,849,377 of record CM125795.1, read on the forward strand.
GTAAATTATTTTTTTTGTTGTTATTAATTAGATCTATTCTTAACTGGATAACTAAATGGCATAATCCCATTGATTATGCCATTATACGATTATTAACTGAACCTATAATTTCACTTATTCATCGAATAATTCCTTCTGTAAATGGATTAGATTTTTCAACTATAATAGCTATGTTAATCTTGATCGCTTTAAATTATCTACGTCTGAATATTTTAATATTTATTGATCCATCTATTAGTACCATACTATATTCAGCTGGTTATTTAATGTAAATCAAAGCAAATTTTATAAAAATAATACTATAAAATGAAAGTTTTATGATAAATATAAATATATTTTCAAAGTATTATAATATCTAATTTATATATTAGTTCTTTAACTAAATCTATTGTCATTTATCTTAGAAAAAACATTTAAATTTTTAATAAAAATTAAATATTAAAAAATTCAATTTTATATAGCATTAATTTCTAATTTAGTTTTATTATTTATAGATAATTCAAATATACCTTCATTAATTTGAAATTAAAAATATTTTTTTAATATTCATTCAATTCAATTTACCAATAAAATACATATGATAAAAATCAGATAAATTATCATACAATATTAAATTATCATTTATAATGAATAAATAAGTTGAAACTTAATTATAAACATTTATTTATATTTTAATAATTTTATTAATTACATATCACTATATATCATAGATATTAAGCTGATTATTTTCTATTTATAAATTTAAAAGATAATAATTATTTTCTTTCTTATAATCAGATTTTATAAAACTAAAATTTAATGAATGTTAATTAACTGAAATATAAAAATCAGTTTTCATGATTTAATAATGATTAAAATGATATTTAAATTTTAATTAATGTTTAAATTATATTTATTTAATCTATATTTTCATTGTTAATATAAAATATCATTTTTGTGATTTTTAATTAAAATACATTAAAAAGAAGAATTATTCATACGTTTTTAACTAGTATATAACAAATTTACTAATTAATTTTAAATTTAATATTATTATCAAAATAATAATTTTAAATCAAAAGTATTTTTATTTTTTGTAAGTAAAACATGTTTATTTCTTACTGAAATAATACGTTTTATATAATGATATTTTTATAAAAATACTTATAACATTCTATATTAAAACAATAGTATAGTAAATTTTAATGCTGTTAATCTCATTTCTTTACCTAAAATTATAAATGATGATAAAAAATCTATTTGGATTATAAAGTTTTTTATATTTATATACTTTATTAAATGAGATAAATATTATGGATATAATAGTATATCTACTAAATATCTTTCTATCTAAAATATTATTTAACTTATATAGTTTTAATTCTGATTTTATCAGATTTCATCTATTTAATTATTAAAATAAATAATTTATGATTTAATGGATAGTATAGCAATATATTTATCTCTGATTAATATTTCTTGCTATTAATTAACAGTTAAATAAATAGTGTTTTTTTTGCTAATATAAATTTCTATAATTTAGCTACTGCGTAATATAATTGATATTCTATTAATGAAAAAATATTTAATAATAATTGATGTTAATATATAAAATATTTAGTTATGTTAAATCTTCGTATTAGTGTAAATTCAACTTAAATGATTAATTTGCTAATAATAGTCTAAATGTTAAAATTACACGATGTTTATAACGTATATTAAATAATCTATAAAATTATAGATATGATATTTATTAATATCAATAACTTTGATTACATATATTTCATCAAATATAGTGAATATTATTTTAAATAAATTTTAAAATATAGAAAAAATAAAATTTAACTCTAAAATACAATCGTATTTTCAGATTTAATTAAAATAAATTAATTATTAAAATTTTAATAATTATTATTAATAAAGAAGTATTATCTGAAATATTAAATGATAAGTTTAATACATTATCCAATTATATTCTTATTATTTTCTTTTATTTTAAGAATGTTTAACATTATTTAATAATATAATTTAACATAATATTATTACTTTAATTATTTTGTATTTAAAATATTATTTTTATTAATTTTATTAAAATTAAAATTTTTATTTTTACCTAATTGAATATTTTGTAGATGAATTATATTTTATTTATTTTATTATTTTAATCTTATTAGATAAATATTTATGTATTGAAATTATCAATTAAATATTATAATTATTGATGAATTTCATATTAAAATCAATTATCATCAAAACTAATTTATTTAATAAATTAAATATATGATATAATTTTATTGAATAATCAATGATTATGAAAATTAATAAAATAAAATATTTTATTTTATTTTATTAAAAATTTAATAAAATTTATAAAGAAAAATATCAGGTTTGAATTTTACTAATATATTAAACGATAATGAATAAATTTTTTAATTAAATTTAATTATTAATTTAATTAAACTTAATTAACTTAATAATTAAATTAAGTATTCAATTTAATAATTCTTAATTTTAATTAAGTATTATAAATAATATATATAATAGTTAAAACTGATTTAATTTACTTCAATAAATTAATATATAAATACTCAATATTGAGTATTTATGATAAATGCTATTAACTAAATTATAAAAATAATATTCGTTTTTAAATTTTAATCCTAGTTTGATTAAATATAACTAATATATATTTTTTAAAATTTACTTTTATTATTGTTAAAACTAAATTTTTATATATCAATCATTAATATGAGTTTACTAATTTTCACTTATATTTTTATTAAAAGAAGATTATTAATTTAATATTTGATAATTTTATAAATTTTATTTTTAAAATTATAAATAAAATATTTTAATATTTTTTATATTGACTATTCTATATGTTTATTAAATAAACTATATTTTAAGATTAATTAATCTTAAAATATTTTTTCTTTTATGTTATTTTATAATAATTAATTAATAATTTTTAATTTTATAATTAATAACTTATTTTCTTATATATATACTTGATAATAAATAATATTTTGTTATCACATCTAGATTTATCGTTAAATATAATCTAAAAATTATCGATTATACTTAAATTATTTATTAATGTTATTTAAATAATGATATTATAATCTTTTTAGATTATAAAAATTTATTTATTTTTAAACAAAAGAAATTTTGCATTAATATATTATGTAAAATATTAACAATAATACGCAAAATATTTTTCTATAATTTCTTACTATATGCTTTAAAACGATATTAAAACCATAATTTATTTATTTCGATAATAATTATTATAATAAAATAAATAAAAAGTTCCTTATTTTCTAACTAAAATAGAAAATAAGGATTCTAAAAAGAGATCAAGTAGATCATAAATAATTTTTCATCGACTTTAAATTTACTATGATAATAAATATAAAAAATAAGTTTTAAAAATTATCTATATACTATAAATCACATTAATTATATTAATTTATTATATTTAAATCAAAAAATAATTTAGAAAAATTTATTCTATATAAAATAACAATAAAAATAAGTTTTAAAATCTAATATTTAATATTATTTTAAGATTATTATATAATGTTATTATAATTAATATAATTTTATTTATATAATCACATCATTACTCATTTCATTATAATTAATAAGCTTATATTTAGATAAAAGAATAAAATAAACTCTAATATTAGTTGTTAAATGAAATAAATCAAGATTTGTGATCTTATAGTAAATGATAACTTTAATATTAAAAATATTTATTAATATACAGATATTATCTTTAATTATATAAATGAATTAAAAAATAATTATCATTATATTTATCTTATTAACTATAATATTAAATTTATTTTCTAAATGAAAGTCATAATTAATATAAATTTAATTAATATTAAAACTAATTTAATAAATACTATATATGCGTATTCCTCAAAATATTTTTTCTTTGATAGTTAAAATAAGTATAATTAAATAATAATTATTCATTTTTTAATATTAAAAATATAATTTTTTACTTTCTTTAGTTTTTTGTAAAATATATAGATAATAAAATATCTATAACTGATATATTAAAGATTAATATGTTTAAAATTTTAATATATTTAATGTTATTTAGTGAAGTTTTATTTTTTATTATTTATAATAGAAAATTATAACTTATTTATTAAATATATTTTAATTTTAAAAGATTAAATTATATATATTTTATATATTATATTTAATTACTTATTTCATTTTTATTAAAATGAAATAAGTAATTAAATATCTATTCAAATTATTATTAATATTTTTTGTTCTTCTTCTAAAGAAATTTATTTTTCTTTAAATATCATCAATTTTAATAAAAACTATTACGATATGAAAATATTAATATACTAAAAACCTCTTGATATTTATCATAAAAATATCTTGCTATATATAATATTTTCGTTATTTAAAATAATATCTTATATATTTTAAAATATAAGATAAAAACCACTTTAAAACCTAATTATTTTAGCACGCTTTCAAGTTTAATTATTTATTGTAAAAAAAAATATCTAACATAATAATGTTTATTATTACTAATTTCGATAATTATTAGCTTTATACATTATATTCAATATATTTTATCATAAAATAGATAGTTCTATTAATATATAAAATAGATATCTTAATTTCAGTTTACTTAAAATAATCTTACTAAAGTATTTCTATAAGATTTAACGTTTATTCTGATTTTTTTATATTTATCATAAATAAAGAAAAATTGTTTTAAATTTAAATAGTCAGCCGATAATATTTGTTTTAAATACTCGAATTAAATAATTGTATATAATTATTAAATTATTTATATAAGGTTATATAACTACCAATAAATAAACAAGGATTCTAGGATATATACTACAATACCAAAAATTTTTAAATCATTTTTATACTATAATAATTTTTAACTTTTTGTTTTACAAAATCTAAATTTTTTAGATTGATTATCTAAAAAATTTATTATTAAGTAATAAATTACTAAGATTAAGATTGTTAAGACAAAATTAATTTATAACTATTGTATACAATAATATTTCTATTATATTTTAATAATAAATTAATTTTCCTTAACTATTTACGTGAACTATGAATACGAGATATTACTTTTTTATAGTCATTAATTTTCAAAGAATAAAAAGATTTTTATAATAAATATTGATATTATTTTTATCAATTAATATTATTAATAATAGTTAATTTTATAATTATATAAAATATAAAATTTCTAGTAAAAGCCATTACTTTATTAGAAAAATAAAAAACAAAATTAATGATTATATTACTTAACTAATGAGTAAATATATATTTTTTACTAGCTTTATTAGAGGCTAATAAATTAATAATCCTATTATTTACATTAATATATATTTTATTAAATATATAAAAATTTATATGGATAAATTATAATTTTCTAGTGATATGCTTAATTGATATTATTATAGATGTAAAACTATTTAGTATAGCAACAAGAAAAATCAATCTATTATGTTTGGGTTATCTGAAATAATTATTTAGCGAATGCATATTATAAGATTTATTGCTTAATTTGAAAAATTTATTAATAATTATCCTAATAACATTTCTTTAGAAAATACTTTAGAAGATAAAATTCTGGTATTTTATTTGGTATGTTGTATAAGTTATTATACGATAATATTCAATTTACATAAATAATCTCAATAAAATATCGCAAAATATGATGTCTGTTTTCCTAATAATTTTAAGAAATTGTTTTAATTCTTTAGATCAGACGCTCTATTACTTTCTCTATTTTACCATTATCAAAAAATTAATATTTTTATATTATAGATAATGAAATAAAATACATTCTTAATAATTACTATGTAATTAATGTTTAGTTAAGCAAAAAAATTGAAGATCAACTATTTGGCTATTAGTACTCTATTAATCCATATTAATAATACTCAATATTTTAATCAAACGATTATAGATTTATATTATATATATTTATTATCTTATACTTAAATATATGCTCTATCAGTTACAAAAATTTGTTATTTTTATCTTGTAATATAAGAAATCAAATTTAATTAAAGAAATAATCTTCTTCTGTTATTTATGTGAATTATTATTTATTTTTCACAATTTAATACGTTTAGTTAGCTAAACAAGTCTCTTAATAATTTAGATATTAAATATGATAAAATAGAATAATTGATTAAATTTTATCATATTTTCATAAATTTTAATTTATATATTGTACTAGTTTATATTATACTATTAATGAATTTTCGTTTTTTAATAAAAAAACTTTGTTATCATATAAAATAAAAAAATATAAAAATAGGCTTAACATCATCAAAATTACCAGTTAAAAAATTTTTTAAACAATTTAAAAAATTAATTTTCTATTATAAGGATAATATTTAATGAATAAAACTATTTTTTGCACTTGTTTACAGCGAGAAGCAGAAGGTTTAGATTTTCAGGTTTATCCTGGTGAGTTAGGAAAACGAATTTTTAATCAAATATCAAAAGAAGCTTGGAGACAATGGATCAGAAAACAAACAATGTTAATTAATGAAAAAAAACTTAGTACAATGAATTATCAAGATAGAAAACTTCTTGAAGAAGAGATGGTTAAATTCCTATTTAAAGAATAAAAATTATATAAAAACTTTTAATTCAAAACAATATCATCTAAAAATAATTATTATCCATCCTCATATTAGAAATATTTACTATTCTAATTATTTTATTTAATAGATTAAAATAACATGAAAAAGATACTACTACTCATTATAATTACTAAATTTTTAATATCTTGCTCTAATAAAAAAGATTTTTTTTTATTCTGAAAACATTAAAGATACTAATGCATTAGATATCTTAGTTCAACAATTTGTTCATAATATCGAAAATATTTGGGGAAAAAAAGAAGTTCTATTTACTGGACCAGTATATTATATTAAATATATTAATCAATATAAGACACGTAGTTATATTAATTTTCATAGTGGTAGAATAATAATTGAAACTATCGATAACATAGCAATAAAAGAGCATTTAAAAAAAGCAATTATTAATACTTTATTGATGGATGATAATCAATGGTCTATGAACTTATATTCAAACATTGATGATTTTAAAATAAATAAAAAACCATTTTTATATGGACAAGTACTTGATCATACAAATCAACCAATTCGTTGGAAATGGCGAGCAACTAAGTTTGCTGATTATTTATTAGAAAATAAATTACAGCGACGTAAATCAGGATTACATATTATTTGGTCAATTACTATTCAATTAATTAAAAATCATATTAATAAACGTATTTATAAATATTTACCATATATTCGTCAGGCATCAAAAAAATATAACGTTGATGAATCATTAATACTAGCAATTATACAAATAGAATCTAATTTTAATCCTTATGCTGTAAGTCATTCCAATGCTTTGGGTTTAATGCAAATTATGCAAAATACTTCAGGTAAAGATGTTTTTCGAACTAAAGGTAAATATGGAAAACCAAGTCGCAATTATTTATTTAATCCTATTAATAATATTGATATTGGAACAGCTTATTTATCATTATTACAAAAAACTTATCTAAATGATATTACTAATAATATATCGCTTCGATATGCTAGTATTGTAGCTTATAATAGTGGAGTTAATAGTGTACTGAGAGTGTTTCATAAGAATAAAAAACTAGCATTAAAAATAATTAATAAAATGAAACCAGATGATGTTTATAAAAAATTAATAACTAAACATCCTTCATTTCAATCACGTAAATATTTAATTAAATTTAATGATTTAAATAAAAATTATCATTAATAGAATTTCTGATTATTAAATTAATATATCCATATTAATTATATGTCATCATTTAATTACTAAAAAAATAAAATAATATTTATTATTATACATACCTATTTCATTATTTAATTTGTTAGAAAATAAATACTATAAAGTTTATTGCATTAATTTTAATTGACGAAAATATTATAATCAGATTTAATGTATTTTATTTGCCCGAATAGCTCAGTCGGTAGAGCAGAGGATTGAAAATCCTTGTGTCGGTGGTTCAATTCCGCCTTCGGGCACCATGATTTTAATAGATTAAATATGAGAAGTGACTATTATCATTATCATACTTAGAATATTTATTTAGATAACTTCTTATAATTTAATAAATATTAAATATAGTTTATACATTAAATATAGTTATCAATAAATAGAAAAACCATAAAAATATTTATAATATACCATCTTATATAAAATTATTTAATAATTACTATATATAAATATAATGGTAAAAATATTGAATTATAATAATTAAATCGATAATTTATTTGTAATAAAAGTTATATAAAATAGAACCTTTTTATTTATTATTCATTTTCTACTAATTTATTAAATATATTGTTTTTCATAAGTATAATAAATAATCAGTTGATAAAAAATATAATGTTTTACTTTTTAAAGTAATTTTTTATAACTAAAAACACTGAAATATTAAATATTATACATAAATTTAAAATAGTGAATTAAATAAATTATGGAATAATTAAACTCTAACTTTTCTCTATTTTATAGAGGATTATTTTTTAAAATACAATTTATTTTTATTTATCATATTTTATAATATTTATACTTATTTTAAATAAAATATATATAATATTTATCAAGAAAATATTAAAATAACATTGAACTTTAATTTATTTTTTAACTAATAAATTGATTTTATATTCTGAATTTTTACTTATTTTTTTCTTATCTTTATTTACATTTTTAATAACTATATAATATATAGAATTCGGTATGATTTAGTTATTTTAATAGATAAACATATTAATTAAAATAATCACAATCTATATTTAGATATATAATTTAATGTCATAAACTAATTGCATTTAATTACTAATTTTCTCATTTTTTATTAAAAAATATTTTATACTAAATAGTATTAGATTGAGAAATTAAAAAATTTAAGAAATTTTAACTATGTTTATTTTCATGCCTTCTAGGATTGCATTTATTTCTTAACGTAATCTATTTTTAATATATTTATTTGGATACTTTAATAAAAGATATCTATTTAGATACTAATATATTTAAGAAAATATTTATAAACAAAATAAAAATTGAACAAAAATTTATTTTATATCATTAAATATAACATATATAATAAGATTTATTTTTTAAAGTTTAAAAATTATAAATAATTTTGAAAATATCTAAAAACGCTTTAATCAAAATAATTATTGAATAATTGATAATTACTATAATGTTAAATATTCGTTTAACTTAATAATTATCAAAATTGTTTTGGCTATTTTGAATAGATATAAGCTACTTTCATAAAATAATAGCCAATAATAAATTATTTCATATTAAGTTAACAAATGCTAAAGTATTTATTTGGAAAATATTAATTAAGTTATATTAAAATTTAGTAATAAAAATCTATTAATCATATTAAATTACCAAATGAATATATAAAGCTTCATTTGTAATAAATTTATAATTTCATCTTCATTTTATGAAATAAATTAAATATACTTAATAATTATTTTATAATTAGATATTATGATATAAAAACAAAAACATTTAATGATCAATAAATAAATTTATAATAAATTAATTTTATTAATATAAATTTTATTTATATCAGAAATATTTATAAAGTAATATCAATACTTAACATTAACAATATATATAAAGATATTATTAAAACAAGTAAAATAAGATAATAAAAATTAAATATAATAAAATTATTAACTAAATATTATAAATAAAATATTAAATAAGCAAGAGAATACTAACTTCATAAAATAATCAGATGATGAATAAGAAATAAAACCATATTTTTAAACCAACTGATTGAAATTAAATAAACAAATATTTAATAAATAATATTAACTTGAATTAATACATTTAGTAAAATTTATCTCTTTATAATTACAAACCTATATCAAACGAAGAATAAATAGTATAAGATACAAGTTAAAAAAATAATTTTTCGCTTACTTAAGATTAATATTTTAAATAAAAAATAATCTATTACCTATGTATAAGAGAATGTTTATCTAAAAATTTAATAAACATTTATCTTCGTGAAGATTGATTAATACTAATATAATAAATAGACACTAAGTATAATTAATTCTGTTAAAAAATATTAGCTAATTTAATGAAATTTATCATTAACTAACAGAAAAGAAAAAAATTAAATTTAATTGAACTAAAATATATACCTAGATATCTGCGATAAATAAAAAAGTTAATAATTATAATTATTATATAAAATTAAGATAAATATTGAGATATCACTATTCTATATTCTATCATAATTGATAAGAGGTATATAAACTATTTTATAAAAATAGGAATTTTTAGTATCATAAAATTAAATCATAATAATTATGACTAAGATATATTTTAAAATGTTTAAATAGAAAATATTTAATTCTATAATTATTAATAAAATTAATAAAAATTTCTATTTTTCATATTTAATTAATTAAATTTCTTAATTATTTTAATAATTTTATGAAAATAAAATTTAATTTTTTATTATATAAAAGCGACTATTAAAAATAAAATTAAATTAACTTAATTCGATAAAAAAGAACTTATTTAATGTAAATATAATATAATTAGATCATTTATATAATAATATTATTTAGGTTAATAAAGTATTTTATACAAAATAGATAAATGAATTATTATTTTAACATATGCTTTAAAGGAAAAATGAAATTACTTTTAAAGTATAAAATATAGATCTTTAATAAACAATTCTTTAAATTATTAATTATTTAGTTTTTAAAATTTTTAAGTATTGATATCGATTAATGAACGTATATTATTTATATTATTATAAGTTATTATTTGATATTAATGATAAATATTAATAAATCAATAATTTATTTTTTAATAATTTTATTTTCTATTAAAACAGGGGGCATAAAAAGATTTAATTAGTGATAGTTATAATTAACTATAATTATTTGATATATAAAAAATATGTTTTAAATAAACACTATTTAAATTGATAATTTAAGTCGAGCAAATATATAATAAATAGTTTGAATAAAATATATAAAAATTAAGATAAGATCAGAAAATTTTTCAAAATTTACTGATTTTAAAATCTAATTTAAATTTAATTATTATAAAGATCTTTATAAATTAAAAATTTAAATATATTTTAAATAATTTTATTATAAAGATTGAAAGAAAAAACTTATTAATAATCTAAATAAATTAATATTTACAACTGAAAAATCAAAAATAAATAGGAGAATATTTTTCTAATAAAATTACTCAAATTACTATAAAAAACTTAAGATTTTGTGTTGTAATTATTTTACATATATTCTTAACTAATAAGTTATTGTAAAATAAACTATATAGAAAATATAGAAAATTTCTTTGCTATATGATGTTCTATATTAGGTGTCTATATAAAAAAGTTAAAATATTAACTATTTATTTGATATTAAAATTAAAGTTATTGATACGCATTTTAAAATAAGAAAATAAAATAATAAAAATTATAAAATAATTTTAATAATGCCTTCGTTAAGAAAATTAATTTTAATAATTTTTAAGATAAGCTTAGTGAAATAAAAATATCAAGTAGAGTTAATTTATAGATATAAAGTAAAAAATAATTTTCTGATGAGACAATTCTTTTTTTTTGAATGTTAGTTCAGTTAAACTATTAAAAAATAAATTATAATAGAAAGAGATTATAATTAAAATAAAATTTCAACTAATATTATTTTAAATGCGAACTAAGTTTATTTAAAATATTTAACATGTTTTTATCAATATTATTAATATTAATTAATATATTATTTATAAATATAAAAAATTTCCTATAGATATCGATAATATAATTTTTTATTATAGTAATATGAATTTATTTTATCATCGTATTAATTGCTTAATTCAATTTATATAGAATGAAAAAAATATTTTTATCTTATATCACTTTAAGAATAAAAAATTTAATACTTTAATTAACTTTCATACATTAAATATAACTTAAAAAACATTCTAATTTTATTTAAAATAAAATTAGAATGTTTAAAAATATTAAAAAAAATTTATAAGTAAAATGTTAATAAGATTCTATTAAATTTATCCAATAATGAATAAATTATTATAATAAAATGCACTAATAAATTTAATTTATTCTATATTTTTTTAAAATCAATTAATTAAAATATATTAGGATATAGAAAATACTCTACGAAAATAAGTTAATATTTTTTGATGTTAAACTTGATAAATGACTTAGTTATAATAACCATTATTATTTATAATTCTCTATATCATGAATACTATAAATATTTAATTACATTTAATTCTTGATAAAATTATAGAATTGAATATTATATAATATTATAAATAATAGAATAATACTTACATTAAAATCTAGATTTTATCAAATAATAATAAATGAAAACTCCTACTTTCCATAAGAAAATGTAATATTATATATGCAAAGAGATATTATCTATATTATATAAATAATAGTTATTATACTTTAAATACAAAACATGATAAATAAATTAACATCTTTTAATATATAAAAAAAATTAATAACATGAATATTAGATTAAAGATATTAAAAACTATTTAGCAAATTTAATAGTTTTTAATATCAACTTTAATTTATTATTAGTTAATTACCTATAATTCAATATAAAGATTATTATATTTTCTTATAAATTCTTATAAAATAATAATATTAAAACATAAATTAATAAAGTGTATAATTATCAATAAAAATTAACTGGATTATATCTATAACGATAGTAAAAATGAAATAATGTGTTATATGTGATTAATATTACTTAGATAAATCATGATATAAAAGTAAATAGATAGAATCTTATCATTGATAACAGTGGAGTTTAAATTCTAAATATTATTCATTATTAATAAAAAACTTTATAATCGATAGATTTATCTAATAAAAATAGATTAGATAAAAATAATCTATCTATTTATTAATATATTTCCATATTAAAATTGTTTATAATTGAAACATTGTTGCTAATTATTTAACTTTTTTAAAATTACAAATTTTAGTACTTATATTAAAATATAGTAATATAGAAAAATAAACAGTCTAATTCTCTTTTAATATTCTTAAAATTTATATGTTTTATGATAATATTGTGCATTTATAGAATATAAAAGATAATTAAGAAGTGAAAATAACTTAGATTAATGTTATTAAAGATAAATTATAATCAAAATCTAAAACAAGAAACTTGTTATTATTTTCTATATGCTATAAAAATTAAACTATTATTATATAATAAATTAAAGTATATAATTGATTTATAATCTTATCAAATCTCAAAACAATAGACTAATTTAAAAAATTTTAAATTAAATCAATAGTAATTTTTCATTACTTTGCAAATAAAAAAGTATGAATAAAAATATTTTGATCTATGTTTTATTATACAAAATACTAATATTTTTCATAATATAAATATTTTATTAATATGTTTTCTATTGTATCTATCAATAATAGCAAGTTTTAATAAGTTAAAATAAAATAACTAATTTACTTAGTTAAATTTTATTATTTGCAATATAAATATAAAATATAATTTAGTTATTAACTATTACAATTGTATAATTGACTACCAAGATAAAAAATATAAATAAACCAAGTAATTCATGTAAAAATAAAGATAAATTTATTATAATTAATATAATATTAAGAATATTTTAAATTATATAAAAAAATCTAAATAATTATAATAACTTATATAGGTTTATATGTAAAAAAGTTTATCTACTATAATAACTTATCTCATAGAACTATTAAACAAAATATAATAAATATAGTTTTGAATAACTTAACTAATACATATAAAAAAATAACTATATTGCACAAAGTTCAGTTTTGTAAACTACATAATTGATTTTAATATTTTGAAAGTTATAATAGAAATTATCTAATATAAGAGTATCTATATAGTTAAGGTCAGACAATCTCACAATCTAAATATAATTGATAGATATTTAAATGTATCATGAATGATAGTATTGCTATTTAATATTTATATAATTTATACAATATTCTAATTTATTTGAAATTTAATTATCGATTAAGTTTTTTAATTTTAAAATAGATAAATATAACAATCATTTAATAATTTTATAAAGTTAAAATATAACATATCTTATAATAAATAGTTTATAAAATTTTATGAAATAAAGTAAAATAAATTATATTCATACTATTATTATTTACGTTTTCATCTATAAACTTTAAGTTTATGGTATTTTCGCAATCGAAAATCTTAAAATAAATAATCTTTCATAATTTATATTATAAATTATGAAAGATTATTTTATGTCTAAATATATATCTAATTAATTAACAATACTATTTATTTTTAATTAATAATTAATAAATAATACTTATTTGTTTTATTTAAGAAGAAAATTGTATAATTAAAAAACATATTGATTATTTAATTTAGGATATCAGATATATAGAGTAGGACCTTAATTCGGAAATGATATTTAATTAAATACTTCTTCACATATCGTAAATTTTTTTAAAATATGTGAAAATTAAATTTATATAAATATAATTTCCTTACTATAAAGTAAGGTATAGATATAAATATTTATAAATACTAAAAACTAAATTATATAGTGGATCAGATAGGACTATTATTTGAAATATATTTACTGTTAATTAAAAAAAATAAAGATTCTATATTTTTGTTAGTTAATTACTGATAATGCTTATTCATATAATGAAACTTAGATATTTAATAAAAGAAGAAAAAATAATATATATGTATATATGGCAAAACTATTGTTAGTAAGTATTATTTATATTAAAATGATAAAAATAAGTGATTTTTTTGAAAAAATATCACTAACTAAATTCAAAAAATAAATATATTAAGTTAATTTATTATAATTACAGACTAAATATTTAATTATTTTAAAATTAATAAATGTGCAAGATAATATGTAATATTGACTTTTAAAAAAATTAAAAACTTTATTAGGATAATTAATTAATAATAGCTATTATTAATTATATAGATTATATTTAATATATTCAATAAACTAAATATATTTGAATCATTAATTAATATAAACTTTTTAATCATAAGTACCTCATTCTTAATGTTCATTGATGAATTATTATATATTAAATTTTTTAATATTTTTCTAAAAATCATTAATTTTAGAAAAATGCAATTTTAAATTATGACTATTAATCATAATTTAAACGTAAAAAGTTTCAACTACGATATTTTTAATATAATTCAATTTTTTAATTAAAAACGAAAATAATTAAATAAATTATGTAAAATAATCAAATATTAATGATATTATTGTAGAATTTAATTACAATATTTATCATATAAATCAATTGCATAATTAACTTTTTATAAAAGTTAATAAAAGGATAAAATTAAAATATAAATTTGATAAAAAGATATATCTGATAGATGATATTTAAAGGATAATATTGATTATATACTAAATATATTTTTAATTATAATACTAATAAATAATTTTTTAAATCATTCTTAATTTAATTTGATATAAATAATTTTTAGTTATTATATAATTTACTTATTTTTTTAAAATATATTAAAATATTACGTTATTCATTGATATAAATCCTTCTCCTCTGTAAAAATTAATCATCATAATTTCATCTATTACTAACGATAAAATAATGATTAATTAACTAGAAATTCTAAGTATTTAATAATAGATATAATCTATTAATTTAATTAATATAGGAAATAATGTTAATCTAATATATATTATTTATTTTGTATTGAAATTTATTAAAATTTTAAATTTTATTTTTATATACATTGATTAATGTGTATAATTAAAATAAATATTATTATATCATTAGCATAGAATAATACAATTTTTTAAGTTAAAAGACATTTATTATTTAGACACCATACAGATAAGTTTAAATTAATATCTTTTATATTAAAGCTAAATATTTTTTATTTTACCACTAATTATTATATATTTCTATATTATAGTATTTATTATAAAACTGATTAGATAACTAAAATATAAATATAACTTATTTATATAATTAATTAATAATTATAGGTTAATTTAGTTTTAATTTCATATATTAAATTCAATTTCCATATTTTATGAAAGTTATCTAAATTTTCAATAATATCTTTGTTTTTTTAAAAATTATAATAAATCAAACAATATAAAGCTTACTTATGAGAAAATTATGTGAATATATAAGAAATAAGTTCTTTTAGATATCTAAACTAATTAATATTATTTATTAATTTTTATTAACCTTGTTTTTAGTAGTTATCGAAAATTTTTAATTATTTATAAAATAAATGCTATATATAGCGAATTTTATTAGAAAATAACTATTTATAAATTATATTAAAAAGTCTGTTTTTAACGAATTATAAATATATATAATTTGTATGAACGTAAATGAAATGTTATATGCTATATTAATAAAATTAAGTAAATGTATTTTAAATAACTATTAAGTAAAAAATAATTATTATTTTATCAAGATAAAGTATTTAGAATATATGTAGATAGTATGAGAATAATACAATTTTGACTTCTTTTTTTCTATAAGTTCGTTTTATATAATTATTTTATATAAAAATATTATAATAAATGTTAATTTTTATAAAAAATTATTAATTATGTTCTATTAATATTTCGTGCTTATTAGATTTTTAATAAAAATATATATAGAAATTTAATTCAATCTATATTTATATAAATATAAGAAATTTAACAAATAATTTCTCTTTTAAGATAAAATGAACTTTTATCATAAAACTCTATATTAAATAAAATATTAAATAATGATTTATATCATTTACCATTAATATCTACATTTGATATTAATGTAGATTTAAAAGAATATTATTAATAATCAATTAAATAATAAACACATTAATTACAATGACAAAATTTTTTAATAAAATATCGTTAATAATCTATAATAATTTTTATATTTTATTAAGAATTAATTTTAGAAGTACTAATTATTTTTATTATTAGTACGTTCTAATTATAATAATTAATAAGATAATTGTTAATGATAGTTATAATAATAATTATTATATTTAATTTTTTTGATAATCTATATTGAATATATTGATTATTAATGTAAAACTTAATAAATATATTAAATTTAATTTAATTGCATATTCATTTCATGATAAAACCATATTTTAATTCAGTAGTTAATAAAATCATATCATTAAATATAATTATCTATTATAGAATTTCTATAATTTTTATTTTTCTAAAAAAATAAAATATGATCAGTAATCAATTTAATCTAATTTATTTATTTTTTAACTAAAATATCATATCAAAAAAATATATTTATGAATTGATATATTTGTCATATCATAAGAACTACTGCTATCAATTTTTTGATAAAAACAAATATATTAAAATAATTGATAATTTTTATCAATCATTTCAAATTTAACTTCAAATATAAAATTAAGCTATTATCTATAAACTTTTTTATTTTAATAGTAAAACTTATAGATAAAGTAAATTTCTTAGATTAATATATTGGTATAAAAATATCATTATAAATTCATTTCTATTTTAATTTAAAATTAAAAATAGAAAATAAGTTTTAGATTTTAAAATAATCTCTAAATATTATTCAATAATAATATTATCTTGTTTATATTAATTCCATGAATTATAATATATATTTAATGCTTAAACATAATATAATAATAAAATATTAATTTTTTTATATATTCTCTATATATAAATTAATATTATTTTGTTTTAAAATACATAAAATAATAGATAACACTGATAAAAAATTTAATTTTATTGTTTTTCCTTAAATATTATTGTTAAAGATTTGATAACTTTTTAACTTTTTGTTTAACATATATAATGTTTAATTATTAAGTTTTAGATAGTTAAGGATAATATATTTTTATAAACAGAATATAGCATTAATTATTCTTATCATATTAGCGATTTTAGTTTTATTGATATGATATGTTCTAGATTTTAAAATAGTGTAATCAGATATAAACTATCATGCGATAAAGTATTTAGTATATTATTTTTATCTTATATCTTTTACGTTTATTTTATTTAATAGATAAGAGACTTGATAATAGTAACTAAAATAGTTAATAAGAATTTTTGAACGTTTCAATTCATTATACGAATTTTTAATATAAAAATTTTGTAATTTAACTAACAAGTATATATAAATATTTGTAATAATATAATTCTACAAATAAATATAATCTATATATATTAACTATCTGATAAGATCATTATTAATATTATTAATTTTAGCTAATTTTTTTATTTCTTGATAATAAAAAACTATTTTTGATTATCAAGAAAGTTAATTTCGATTATACAAATATAATATTGCCATTTAATAATTTATTATATAATTCTTCGTATTAAAATAATTAAAAATCTGTAAGTATAATTCAAATCATAAATTTAATTAAATAAGATATCTTATCTTAAATAAGAATTTAACTAAATATTTATATATAATAATATATTATTATATATAAATAAATTATAAGATATATATTTGATATTATTAAGTTATATCGAGTATTTAAAATACTTATCTTATAAATTAAAAAATAATTTTCTTTATTTATAAGATAGATATTAGTACATATTTAATTTTTTCTCATATTTATATTATAAATTAAAGATAATTTAACTTAAGTCTATTTGAATAATTACTATATATTATTTATTAGTATAGATGAATTTTTTAAATGATAAACCTAATTTAATTAAAATTTTATAGATTATTAAAAGTTAATTGAAAATTTACAAAGTTTTAAATTTTTTAATCACTTTGACTAATTAAATATTAGTGAAGTTAATAAATAAGTGTTTAGACTACAAGATTATTAATTAACTTTAAAAGTACATATATTTTGAAATTTAAAGTAAAAATAGATCTTATTTTTCGAATAAGTTTTAAAATAACTCAATACTACATTTTAATAAAAATAAATAATGAAATAATTCATCATACTTTATTTTATTTTTAAATATTACTTATTACGATTAATTTCATAAAAATTTTACTATTTTTATTATTTTTTAATATAACTATTATTAATAATAATTATTTATTTAATTTGTATATATGCTTATCCAGTTTTTCTATATTATTAAAAATGGTTAAATTTTTATAAAAAATAAGAATTATTAATACTTAATGATCATTAAGATATAAGAGTTTTATTTTCAAATTAATTATAACTTTATTTTAATAAAATCATATGTTACAAGATCATCAAATTTTTAATATTTATTTTGATATTTACGGCTTTATCAAAAAATTATTACTAGAGAAAAATTTTTTAAACTTAATTTTTAAAATATTAATTATTTAATTATCTTTATAGTTAATTAAGATATCTTTAAATATTTTTTTAAAATTAAAGTTTTCTATATTTTAAATATTTTAAATTATAAGTTATTTATTTATAATTCTTCTAAATATTTAAATTTATCTTTTAAAAAAATACAAAAATAATACTATCAGTTATAATTTAAGAAATAAAATAATTAATAATTTGTTAATTAGATCAAAAATGAAACATTTAAAAATTAAATTTAAATTTAATTTTTGTAATTATTGACTTATTTTAATAATTTTTGTTTATTTTAATAATAAAATTTATTATTCACTATAAATAATAAAATAATAAATATTATTATATTATTTTATTTTATAATTTATAATTCCTATTATAGATAATTTAGATTTTATAAAAAATTTTTTTATTAAATAAATATCATTATCTATATTAGTAAAAACTTTATTTAAATATTATTTTATATATATACTTTAATATATATAAGTTAATAAACTTATCATCATTAATATATTTTTAATAAAATAATATATTGTCGATAATTTAATTATTTATTAAACCAAATTTTATATAAAAGTTTATTTATATTAAAATTAATAATTTTAACTCAAAAAATATATAAATTACTTAATAATTATATAAAGATATATTTATATTAAATTAAGTATATCAATATAAATTACTTTTATAAAATTATAGATATATATAATGACCATTTACTTTCTTAATATCCACTCTAATAATTATGGATAGAAGAATCTAAATTAATAATTAATATAACTAATTGATAGATTAAATATTATTTAAGTGAATAATACAATATTTAAGTTCTATTAGTTAGATATTTCTTAAAAAATTAATAATAAATCTCCATATTTATATGTTTATATAAAATAATAAATATATAATAAAATTTATATTTTTATTTTGTTCAATAACTCAATTTATTTATATGAAATGTATTTTAATATAAAATAGTCAATATTATATTTATTCTGTTATTATGATATGATAGTTAATATAATTTAACCAACTTATTTTAATAAACTATTATTTAAAATATTAACTTATATATTATAAGTTGTTTTAGCTTTTCAGTAAATTTATTTAAATATAAATAAACTAAATTAAGAATATATTATATTTTACTTTTTTAATAAAAAGATAATTTTATTTATTAAATTGATATTGAGAAAATTAATTATTTTAGTCAAAATATATCATAATTTTATAAAAATAAAATTATGATATTAACAACAAAACATGATGTTTTTATTTTGTTACATAAGTAAAAATTGAGTAAATTTAAGTAAATTTTATAAATTTAGTTAAAAAATAGATTAATTTATAATTAATAATAAACATTACAAAAATTAGTTTTTTATTTAAAAATATATTTTTGTAAAAATAATATTTTTCTGAAAAAATAACTATTTTAAAATAATTTAACAAATATATACATATATATATTTAAGATTTAATAAGCAAAAAAATAAACCAACAAATTAATCATTAAAAAATTAAAAAAATGAAATTTTTTAATTTTTTAATTAAAATCCTAATAAAAGATATTTATTCAATTTTAAACAAAATAATATTTTATAAAATAAAAATAAATTTTATATCTAATAGATATAAGTGGATCACTTTATTAAATTTATAAAATATATATTATTCTTTAAAATATACAGTTAATAAAATTTATTACTTAGTTATAAAAAAGTAAATAATAAATTTTTAAATTTATTATTTTTTAAAATAAAATATATTAAATATAATGTTTAATATATTAAAATAATTTATAAATATTTTAATACTAATTAAATTCATTTATTATAGTCAAAATTGTGTAAGTTTTACATAATAGAAACAGTATTTATTTATCAATAAATTTTAAATAATCTATATTTAAAATTAGAATAAAGATAACTATCATATTTATATTTTTATAAAGTAATAATTAAAATAATCTTAATTATAAATGTTATATTTGAAATAATGAAAAACTTATTTTAAGGTAAAATAATTACCCTTATACTAAATTTTCATTATAATAAAATATAAATAAATAATTATATTATTAATAATATATAATCTTTAATAATTTTATTAAATCTAAAATTAAAAAATTAATTAAATTCTTTTATCCTTATTTGATAACATTAATGTTAAAAAAATAATAATATTTCATTCTTTTATATATTTGAATAATTCTACTATAAATGTTAAAATTTTTAGTAAAATTCGATAAATTAAATTTATAATTTGATATTACGAATAGTAATTAATTAATATTAAAATATAATAATAGTAAATTATTTTTTAATTACTGAAATTAAAATTTCAAAGATACTGAATATTTTTTATTTATTTATAATATATAATGATGCTTTATTTACAGAATTTATAAAAAATTTTTTTTATTTGAAATAAAGTATTATATGAATTACTATTTATATATTTCTATTTTTTAAAATAAATCAACTTTAACTATATGATTTATTTATATTATAAACTGCTAATAAATTAGCATGATAAATTTATTAAAAATAATAAATAATAATAAAGAAATATTAATAAATTCAAATAAATAGCAATTAAACTTAATTAAATGTTATTTTACTATTTATAACTATTTAAAATATTATACTTATAAGTATAACTATAATATGATCAATATCGTTGATATATATTCAATTTATCTAAAGCTTATATTATCTTTTTTTTAAAAAAATAATAATTAAAATATGTTTATTTATAATAAAATAAGCTATATAGAAAAATATCATCTATATTTTTATATATATTTTCTGGCAAACAAAACATCTATTAATTTATGGTTAATGTTCCTACTAGATTCAGATTCTTATAAAACTAAGATATATTAATGATATATTTATATAAATATCATTTTAAATACTTTATTCTTATTTACTAATTATATATAAAAAAAAGAAATAAAGGATTATTCTTTTATATAAGAAAATTAACTGTAAATATCATTATTTTATAATTTTGATATCTTAAACAACTTATATATGAAATAATAGTAAAAATTTTACTAGCTTTTTAAAGATTCTTTTTAAAAGAATGTTATCTATTTTATTTGATTAAAAGTTAAGTTTTAACATTAAATTAAAAATAGATAAATAAATATTTTACTTATATTAAAACTAATTATAATATTTAAATTATTAAAATATTTAAAAATATAAGTATAAAAAAGATTATAAAAATTTAAGTTATCTTTTATTATTTATAACTATAATTTTTGTTAAAAATATTAATTAATTTATTAATTTTATAAGTATTATTTTACTAATTCAATATATAATCTTTTATTATATTTTCTAATACTCAATTATGATAATATTAAAATTATTTCTAATATTTTATTATCATAAATTAATTTAGATCTATTTAATTTTTTTTGCTAACATATTTTTTAAAATAATTTATTATATTTTAATTATGTTTTATATGAAATTATAAAATACTAAATAATATATTACAAATTCTTACTAATAATTTTATGAATATCTTTTTATTACTTTAAGTAATAAAAAGATATTATTATTGTTATCTTAATAAATTTCTTTGAAATACAAATACTTTATTATAAATTAAATTTATATATTATATTGATGATGTATGTATTTTAAATTACTAATTATAGTAGTATAATTTGAGATTACTAAACATAAGATTAATTATGAGAATTCAATACTATATTACTATTAGTGATTTTATTTATTCTGATAATACAATCAAGTTTTAGACAATATACAATCAAAAGATTTTATTTATACTATTTTTATTAAAGAAAATTAATTCTCATATTTTTTCTCTATTAACAAATAAAATTATCATATTGATGTATATTTAATATTTTTATATATAAGAATTTTTAGAAGATATATAATGAAAATTTTTTTAATTTATTTTATAAATAGAAATAATTCATTTTACCTATTTTATTTTAATGAAATTTATGTATAGAAGTAAACTCTATAGATTATGTGCATCTTTCAATACTAAATTTTTAGCAAAATAAAATAAATATTTTAATCTGATAGAATACTCATAAATTTATAGTTTAATATTAAATAATATATATATTTTAGTAATTTTGCTATTTAATTATATATTAATAAGATTCTCAACTCGAATAAGAAATAAAAATAAATCATATTTATAATTTTAAGAATTTATTCTCAACTGCAATTAATTATTAATTATAATAATAAATCCATAAAATAATATAAGAAATTAATTAATTTTTATATTTATATATTCTAATCTTATTAAGTTATATCTTTTTTATACTCTATATATTTTATAGATTAGAAAAGTTTGTAACTAAATTATTATTGTTTATTTATAAAAAAATATATTTATCTGACACATATAATACCATTATTTTAATACTGATTATATTGTTAATTTTTTATTCTATTAATATATTTTTTCAAAATACTATAGTGTAAATATATAAATAAATTATTTAATTTCAATTAATGTTTAATAAATTATTCATATTTAAATGAATATAATTTACTTCTTTTTTAAGAAAAAATGAATTTTTGATTAATTTATTTAATAATAAATACTTAAAATATATTATTTTTCAATAAAAATTTACTTATTGACTTATCTAATAAGTAAAATACTAAAATAAAATATTCTTAATAAGTATTTCTATTTTAAAAAAATAAATTTATCTAAATAAAGAATGTAGCTTTAAACATTAAATAGTTAATTCTTAGATATTAATATTTATAAATTAATAATATATATAATATTATCTCACTTACTTAAATAAGTAATTAAAAAAATAATATTTTTCAATAAGAAATAGCATTTATATTACTTATAAATAACTTCTCAATTAAATAAAATTATTAATTTTTTAAGAGAAAATTTTATCAAATATTTTTAAAAAAAATTATTAAAAATAATCAAATTATTTTATATATTTTAATTATTTCTTTTTTATTAAAAGTAATTTAATAAAAAAATATCTTTATTATCTTTGGAACTATAAGTTTTTTTATAAAAGTAAATTATTAACTATTTTAATAAATTGATATTTTATCTTTATAAATATATATTTTAGATATTTTTTTAAATTATCTAGTCACTTATTTAATTTAAAAATTACTATATAAAATATTCGTTATTAAAATAATAGTTGTAGTTAATATAAAAAATAATAAATTTATATGCCAATAAAAAATGGATATTTTTTATAAAAAACTAAAATTAATACTATATTGAATTAACAAATTAAATATTATTAATATGATTAATTGTAAGAATTTTATAAACATTTAAATTAAATTTAAAAGCATTAAACTAAAATTAACAATTTATCTAAATAGTTACTATAAATTTATAAATTATATTATTAATAACTATTAAAAAAATAACTTTTACTAAAATTATGTTTTTAATAAAACCGATTCTTAGTTAATAAAAATAATAACTAATTCTATTTTATAAAAAATTATTATTAGAAAAACATAATATGATTAACAAACAAACTTTAGTTGTAAAATCAAGAACAGGTGTATTAACAGATGTATTTCTTTGTTTAAATCATGTACTTATTTTTGAATTAATTAGATAATTATGTTAAGCAATACAAAAATAATCAAGTTATCATTATAACTTCCTAGCGAAATTTCTGCCAATAAATGGTATTCAGACTATCTAATATTATATGATAAAATTACATAAAAACAATTATTTGCTCCAATTTTATAAATTCATTTTAATTTAACTTTTTAAGAAATTATTTTCAATTTATGGTATTTATACTAGTCATATGTCATTAAAAAGAACTTATATCACAAGGATTTCGAACTTATTCTTAATACGTAGAGTATATAACAGACGTTATTAAATAATCGAATTATTCTAGTTATTAATAATAATGATTCGATTGCAACAATTAAAATTAAAAAGTTATTAACAATGATAATTTATCAGTAATTAATTATAAATTTTGCTAATATCGATAAATTATCACTATTAAAAGATTCCAAAGGATTGTATATAAAAGATCATTATTGTAATCTAAATTTAAAATTCATCATTTAAGTTCATGATATTAATAATGAATTAAAATATATTGCTATCAATAATCTTATTAATTTAGATACTAGTACAGTAGTGGTAGTTAACAAAATTAAAAAAAACTAATAATAGCTATGAGTTTTAGAATTGAAATTCTTATTACTTCTGATGAATAAACCTAATGCTATAGAAAATGTTTTTGATGGTCAACAATTAGTAATTATCTTTTTCGTCTAAAAATCAAATGAAAAATAGAAAACGATGGATTTTTACAACAATTTTAGTAGCTAAAATTCTTATTTATAATAAATCTACTTTTTGATTCAACAAAAAAGTAGATTTATTATTACCAAAAGAAATAATAAAAAATTAATAATATTTTTTTCGTGGTGATATTGTCTATATTCTTATTTTATTAAGTAAATATTTAGCACCATGGTATTACTAATTATAATAGTAAAGTACTTAGCCTAATCTAAAGAGATAATTCGATAAAAATTAACCAATTTAGTTATAAGTATGATAATACTATTATTCATCGTGATGATATTATAGTAAGTAAATGATATTAAAAAATAGATAAAAAAATATAAAAATGCTTCATGGAAATTAGCATTGTTAAAATATAAATAAAAAATAATATCTTAATGAATATTAAAAATAATGTTACATTATCAAAATGATACAATTTTAACATCTAATATCAAGATATTGTTATAACAAAATCTAATCACATGAATGATATTATCTAATATAAACTATTATTAACTATATAGCAATTAAATGCTATTAATGATGATGTAAAAATATATCAATTAGATAATTCAATTATATACGTATATATGATGGTTCTTTATTAGATAATGCTTTTAGCTTAAGTATATAAAAACGATGTATTCCAATTGATATAAATTTACGTTATTTATGAATCACATCTATAACTATAGATGTTATATCATTATATTTAAAAACAGGTAATACTATGATTCTATGTAATGGAAAAGAAATTTTGCATATTAATCAAGCAATTATTAAAATTATTCATAAAGCGTTACAAAAAATGATATTTTAGAAACAACGCTTTAATTCATTAAAGATCAAGATAAAAAATTATTAATAAAATTATTGAAAATGAATCATTATATAAATATGTTAATTCCAATAGGTAGTTCTGAACTACATAAATTATATCGTAAAAAATTAAATATTCCAGTTATAAACTAAAGAATTTGTGTCTTTAATATTTATTTAGATTAGTTCTATGTTGATTTTGATAAATAATTTCCATTTGTTATTAATACTAAAGTACAATTTCTAAGTGTATGTAACAACTCATTTTTAAACTTTATTAGTTTATAGAACTGTTGTAAATAAATTCTTATATATTTTAGTTTAAAAATGATTTAACAATATGTTATACTACATATCAGTAAATATATAATATCATATTTAAAGTATAATTTTGATGAAAGTCATTAAAATAATGGATACAGATTTTATGAACGAATATTTGTTACTAAATATTAACGTCCATATGTTAATGACATCAGCAGCGCTCTATTAAGCACATATTAGGAAATATACAACTACTTATTCTGATACTATTTTAACTAAATAAATTTAAGAAGTTAATTATTTTATTAGTAATATTAATTTATCAACTGTTTATTGTTAACGCTAGGTATTAGATTTATTGATTGTGAACAGTTTGATTAGAAATAGAAGTTTGCATTAAGCATAAAAATTATATGATAAGAGATAATTGGATTGTATACATTAATAATTTTATAAATATATTAGTCATAGTGATAACTTAATACGTTCTTGAATTATTATTTATAATTTTTATTATTTTAAATTTAAATTAAAATAATAAGTAATAATAGTTTATTATAACTAATTAATAAATTATAAGTTAAAATAACTTAAAATACTTTATTTTATTATTAGATAAATTAATTAAAGGAAAATATTCAAAGGAATATTAATTGTATTTAAAATATATTATAATTGTTAAAACAATTACTTAATTAAATAAAATCCCAAAATAAATATTTATATTTTACTTAATTAATAAACTTAGTTTTACTTATTTTACTATTTTAAAATTTAATATTTTCTTGTTTAATATCAAAAGTGGCTAAGTTAGTAGTCTTATATTAATAATTAATTTAATAGATATTATCTATTTTACAGTAAACATTCATCTTTCTATAATTTTATATAAAATATTTTAATCTTTAAATTAAACATAAAATGTTTCAGTTACTAACTATCACATATAATAAAAGATAAATTTTATAACTAATATTATAAATATTTTAAAAATATAGAGTGAGTAATTCTCTAATATAAGTTATTCCATTAAATTAAATAGATTATTAATAGTAAATAATTATATGCTATATTAATCATATTGAATATTTTTTGTTAAATTTAAAAAAGAAAAATTTATTCTTTATTTTTAAATAAAATAATAATATATTTATTAATATTTAATATAGAATATTTATTCTAGCACTTATCTTTATAATAAATCTAATATAAATATTTCTTATATTAAGTTTAACTAAATAAATTTTAAATAACTATTGAAATAGTTTTTATATTAATAAAAAGCATAAATATTTTAAAATATTATTTATTTCTAGTATTTTACTATAAAATTTTAAAAATATTTTTTTGAATATTAATCTAAAAAGCATTTTATTTAATGGAATCGAAAACTAAATAAATAAAATATATAATTTTATATAATTCTCTTGAAATAAAGTTAAATTGATTATAGATAAATTCATTAGCTTTATTTCTTTTAATTTATTTAAGTTATTATATAAAATTAATATGATAGATATAGTCATTTTTATTAATAGCTTTATTAATTTAATCTGTTTTTTTAAAATCAATATTCAATATTATTTTAATATTTTTATTATCTTAAAAGGTAATCAAATATTCTACTTACATTTAAGTAATATCAAATAAGTTAATTTATTATATTTACATTATTTGGAATATTATTTAAGAATATTTAATATTTTACTAAAGTATTTCTTTTTATCATTAACTTTTAATACAACTATTTTCAATAAAGTAGTTATTTAAATAACTAAAAACTTATTTATTTTTTTGTATTAATGAAATATTTAGATTTTGACAGACTAAGTAGAAACTGTGATTAATGCACTAAGTGAGAGATATTATCTTAATTAAAATTAAAATAAATAACATTTTATATAAAATATATCTTTTGCTAAATTATTTTTTAATTACTAAGGTAAAAAAATCTATAATATTAATACAAATAAAAAATCATATTCATGTTAATTTAATTTATATATATTAATAATTTTTTAATCGCTTTTGATAATCAGCAATATGTATTCTATAATATAAGTATCTACTAAAATTAGTAAATACTTATATTTTGTATCTCAATTAAAAATAATTTATTTTTAAATGTTGTTTTACTAAAAAATAAAAAATAAGACTTAAAGTAAAACAATATAAATTGATTAATAATCAAAATATTAAGATAATTATTTTATATTATTTACAATTAATAAAACTATATTATAAAAATTAAGTTTATTTTTAGAACAATTTTAAATAAAACTAAAAAATTTAATAATAAAAAATCTTTTTTTAAATATTAACGATAACTAAATATAATAAATTTATTAAAGTAATTATATTACATTTTATTTTAAAAAAATCTATTAATAATTATAGTATATATCAAATCTAAAATATCATATAACTTATATGCATACTAAAAGATAAGCATTACTAATTCATAAGAATATGTAAATATTCTTATGAATAAATTATGATAAAATCATATTTTATTTTATATTTTAAATATAAAATAAAATATCTAACTGTTTATTTTTTAGTCTTTTATTTTTTTAAACATAATTAATATATTATATTTTTTTAATTTTTAGTATTGTTATTAAGTAACTTAACTCCATTATATTTTTTAATATATATTTTAAATACCTTATTTTTTTTTAAAATATTAATAATTAATGATATCTATATATTACTTATAATATTTTATATTATATATATTATAAATCTATAATTTTAATAAATCAATTATTTAAAAAATAAACTATATAATTTAATTATTAAAATAAATAAAATATATATTATATTTTATAAAATTATAAAAAATGATTATTTTAATACTGATATTAATAAAATATTTTTATATATATTAAATAAATAATAATTATTAAAATATATAATAATTATTATAAAAAATTAAATTTTTATTTTTTTATTTAATAAATATTAGTTAATAAAACTAATAATATCATATATTTATAATATTATTATTATAAAAAAATACTTTACTAAATGAATATTTATATAAAAAATGAACTAAGTTATTAATATATTAAAAACTAAACTCATAATATTTATAAAAACTATTTACTAATATTCAATATATTATCTTATGTTTAGATATAAAATATTTTATGATATAAAATCTATAATATCAAATATACAAATAGATTATTTTATATAAAGTTATATATTATAATCTTATTATATATACTTTAAAATTAAAATTAAATAAATAATTATAAAATCATATTATTTAATTTTAATAATCCAAAATTAACTAATTAAAAATAATTTAATAAAATACATTGAATCATTTATATAAAAAATAATTAATTATATTTTAAAAATTTTACTATCAGTAAATTTATTTATTTAAAAAATAAATATCATAATAATATATCTATTATATATTATTTATAATTTTTAATAAAAAATTACTTATATTCTCAAACAATATTATTGTTATATTATTAATTATTAAATAAATTTAATTATTATTAAAACTTAATTATTAACATGACAATTATTAATCAATCTATAATTATCAATAAAATTGAAGTTTTTTAAAAATTATTTATCATATTATGTTTTTTCTTTTATTGTTTATTTATAATTAATCTAATTAAAATTTAATATTTAAAATAACAAAACAATATACTCTAATATATTAATAATTAATTAATTTTAAAATAATTTTTATTAAAATTCATAAAATAAATTATTTAGTAGTATCTCGATAATAAATATCTCATATTTATCATATATAAAATTATATTATAGTTTCTATTTTTATAATCAAAAATTAATATTAATTTAAATAACGTAAAATATTTGAAGAGAAGAATATATTTTATTCTAAAATAATTTTAATTTTAAATTAAAAAATTATATATCATTTTAAATGTATATATTATTTTATAATGTAAAATTAAAAAAAATATTTATAATCTATATATTACTATCATTTTTATAAATAAAAATATTTCTGATATATTTATTATCTAAATTAATAAGTTAATTCTAAATATTTAAGATAAAATAGAATATTAAAATAAACAAATAATAATTTTAAATAAGTAATTAGATGTATCATCACTACTGCAGTTTATATAATAAGTAATTTTTTTTGTTTACTAAATAATAACTTTTAATTTAAAAATATTTTTAATAAAATTAAATTTTAAAATTCATTGAAATAATAAAAAAATTATTAATATACATTTATCTATATCTAAAACAGATAAAATATAAATTTTATTTTATTTATTATCAGAATTATATATTCAATCATTATTACTAACTAACGATATAAGAATTTCTATTTATTTAGAGAACTAAATAATATTTTAACATAGAAAATCAATAACCGTTTCTTTATATTTTAATAATTATTAAATGAAAGTTTTATAAATTAAAAATTATTAAAAGCTCTTTTACTAAAAAATTTTTCAAAATTATTTTTAATTCTAAAAAATAATTTTTTCTATTAAAAATAAAATTTTTTATTTTATATATTTAATTGTTTTTAAGTTAAAATTATCACTATTAGTTGATTATAAGTATATAATGATTTTTTAATAAAACCATTCGAAATATTCTTTCAGTTAGCTAACATATATTATTAGCATAAAATATAGTCTTATTTATTATTAAATTCTAATGATATTAGATATTTCTATTAATGACTTTTTCATTAAAAAATAT
Source organism: Arsenophonus sp. (assembly GCA_052171275.1). Classification (GTDB taxonomy): domain Bacteria; phylum Pseudomonadota; class Gammaproteobacteria; order Enterobacterales; family Enterobacteriaceae; genus Arsenophonus. The sequence goes on from CM125795.1 coordinate 1,880,936, forward strand.
TATTAATAATATATGAATATTATTAATTTTCTTTTATTTTTTTGATGAAAAATTATTATTTATTATTTAGTCATTAACTCATATTATATTAATTTTTTTATTTTTATTTAAATAATAATTAAATTATATTTATAATTCTTTATGTTATCATTAATAACAAATCTAATTAAAAATTAGAAACAAAATTTACATTTAATTTAAATAGTTATTATTGATACTTCACTCATATTTATTTAGTTTTTTAATCATTGACTATTTTGATAAAATAAACACTTTAAAAAAAGTTTATATTGATAAAACTAGTATAATTAAAATTATTATATCAATATCGATTTTGTTTTTAAAAATATCTTTAGTTAATTTTAATAAAAAAATTTTAAATTATATAAATATCCATAATATAGTTTATAATAAGTATGATTTTAGATAAACTTTTATTTTATTAATTAAATATTATTATATTATAATAAATAAAATCATAATCTAATATACAATTTATAATTAAATTTTATTATTATAATCTCCACATTGATATATCGAATTTTTTTCATTAATATATGATTCTAATTAGTGATAGAACACATATTACACCAGTTCAATTTAGAAATGCAATTTTATCAATTTTTTTATCAAGGCCATTTATTCTTTAATAAATGCTATTATGATTATATTTATTATTTCATCACATAAATATTTTATGTTATTCTAGAAAAAAATAATTTTTTAATTATTTATCTTTATCTATGATTGAAATAATTTATATAATATATAAATTTAAAAAATAATATTATCAATAAAGATATAAAATAGGTTAGTAATATTAACAATAAATACCAATATTTTTGTTAAACAAAGATAATATAATTAACAATAGTTTATATTATAATAATAAGGAAAATATGTGCAACATAAGAAAAAAAACTATTCGTCGTTTAAGACGCTTGCGTCAAAAAGAATCAATTCGTTCTTTATTTAAAGAAACAACTTTAACACTTAACGATCTAATATTGCCTATTTTTGTTAAAGAAAAAATTAAAGATTATCAGCCGATTACTGGTATGCCTGGAATTTTTTGTATCCCAGAGCATAAGTTACCTTATGAAATAGAAAGAATTGCTAAAGCTAAAATCAAATCAGTAATGTTATTTGGTATCCCATCTAATCTCGATGAGATTGGTAGTGACACATGGCAAAAACAAGGTTTAGTTGCTCGCATGTCAAAGATATGTAAAGATACAGTACCTGATATAATGATTATATCAGATACCTGTTTCTGTAAATATACATTTCATGGTCATTGTGGTGTTTTTAACAATAATTGTGTTGATAATGATGCAACATTAGTAAATCTTGCTCGTCAATCAGTTACTGCTGCAAATGCTGGAGCTGATTTTATTGCACCTTCTGCTTCGATGGATGGACAAGTAATAGAAATTAGAAATGCTCTTGATAAGGCTGGTTTTGTTGATACTGGCATCATATCCTATTCAACAAAATTTTCGTCTAATCTTTATACTCCTTTTCGTGAAGTAGTTGGATCATGTTTAAATGGTGATAGAAAAAGTTATCAAATTGATCCAATGAACCGTTATGAAGCAATTAGAGAATCATTGATAGATGAACAAGAAGGCGCTGATGTTTTGATGATAAAACCAGCAGGTATTTATCTAGATATTATTCGTGATATACGTGAAAGAACTGAATTACCATTAGCAGCTTATCAGGTCAGCGGTGAATTTGCACAAATTAAATTCGCTGCTAAAGCAGGTGTAATTAGTGAAATTGATGTTGTTTTAGAAACGCTAGGTTCTATTAAACGGGCAGGTGCTAATCTTATTTTAAGTTATTTTACTTTAGATTTAGCAGAAAAATATTTCAAATAACTTATATTTATAAGAATGCGAAATGTTAAAATTTAATATTATTAATATTATTTTATTAATCAATGTATTTCATATAAGTTATAAATTTCTTATTAAGAAAATAAATTAAATTTTATAAAGTAACTTATAGTAATATTATTATTTGAATTGAGTATAACTTATAATCAAAAAAATGTTGATAAAATAGTATAAAATGAAATTATTATAATCCATACTAAATTTAAATAAAAATATATAATGTATGATAACAATTTTATAAAAAAAATAAAATAACAGTATAATATTAAACTAACAATTATATTTATATATATTTAAATAATAATAAAAATATAATATATATATTTTTAATAAAAACTAAATATAAAATTTTAGTAAATTTAGATTTACGGATCAAAAAAATCTTGATCATTAATTCATTTTAATATAAATAAATTATCTATGATTAATATAATTTAACTAATTTTTCTATAAATCAGAACTTTTTATTTTTATAAAAATAATTAATATTGAATCTATAATATTATTAATATTATTAAAATAAAATAAATAAAAATAACTTAAATATTAACTATTAATCTTCAAAGTTATTTATTATTTGAACTAATGATAATTATTAAAAATTAATTTATTTAATAATTTAATTAAATATTTATTTTAAAAACAATTATATTTATAATTATAATTAATCATTAATTATTATAATTTAATCTTATTTACAAGAAATAAGTAATTTTATTTTATTAAAAAATATTTTATATAAAAATATAAAATATTGAATTTATATTAATTAATATATTATAGACAAAATTTAAAAAATAATATTTTTAATTATATGTAATGATATAAAAATATATTTGAATTGATTGTGAATTATTTTATATGTTATTTATACATTAATTTTTAGATAAAAACTTATTTTATATATAATATTTAAAATAGATTTATTTACAAAATATTTTATAAAAAAATCCTTATTTTATTATTTTTTATATCGAATAAAGCCTCAAATTTATTCATAATCATAGATATCTTAGCACTAAATCTACTATAAATATAATTTTTTATTATTCTTTAAATTTTTTGAATTAAAAAACAAATTAAAATAATACTTAAAAATTTTAATGTAAATATAAATTAACTTATATTTGAAATATTTTATTAAAAATTTTATATATTTAATATTTCATTAATTACTGTTGTTTGATTTTAGAAATAAATTTATTTCAAGATTAATTATGTATAATACTATTAATAATAAAAATCAATATAAATATCAAATAATCACTAGTTATAAAATAAATTTAACTTGATGTTAAAAAGATTTTAGGATTATCGTTTACTAATAATTTACTAAAATATATAATAATATTATTCACTAGATTAATCAATCTAGTATTGTACTAAAATATAACTTTAATTATTTATAATTATTTGAATCGTATAAACTAATAAATTCTTAATGTAAAAATAGTTTTATAATAAAAACTATTAATTTTCATTTTAATAAACATTCATATAGTTATTTTTAACATATTTTATTTAACTTATAATATAAATCTAATACAGTGTTTACTATTATAAAATCAATAATAGAACAATTATAAGTTAAATAACTAATGCTAATTAGTTACTCAAAATATTAAAATTTTCATAATTATATTATATAAGCACATAAAACGTATTAGAAATAAATTATAAACATAAGAAATAATCGTTATTTAAATAAAATAGCTATTATATATTATTTTAAATAATTTACTATTAATATATAAACAACTTTTTATTTGATTTATAACTGACTAAATGCTTAAAGATATTACTTCTTCTAAAAATAAGTACTCTTATTTTATAAGATAGTATCAATAAAAAAATTTTCTCTAAAAAGTATTAATAATAATAGTAATATAGAAGTTTTTCTTTTAATTATTAATTAATTTTATTTCATGAAACGTCTTTTACTAAAAAGTCTATTTATTAATTATAAATTAATATTCATAATAATATACAATTTATTAATCAATATTTTATTTAAATTCATATTACATCACTATAAATCAATTAGAAAAATATAATCTATATTATTTCATTTCATTGCGTATTATTAATACCTGTAAAATACTCTATATATTTTATAATTCAAATTATTCCATTAACTTATTTTATTAATTATTTTTAATGTTATAATTATGTTAATTTAAAGCGAATATACATAAATATAAATATCAATTAGAATGATTAATCTAATAAAATTTTCTAATATATTTATAAAATAATTAGTTTTATTAAAATTTTACATCATCATTAAGTAGATATTTTAAAAATAAAACTTAGAAGCATAGATAATTTAATGTTAATAATTTTACTTATTAATAAATTAATAATAATATTATTTAAATAGTCTAGAATTTAGCTTAATTAAATTGATAATTTTATTAATATAATTATTATTGTTATAATTATATTATAAGCTTATATAGTAATTTATTTTTATTTTTTTAATATAAGATTAAGAACTATTTTATAACAAATTTTATTTATTTTTACTATTATTATATAATATAACTTTATTTGACTACTTATGTCTTATCGATATAATCACAACTTTATATAAAATATATAAAATTAGGCATTCATTTTTATAAAAGTTAATAAATGATTTAATCATATCTCAAATTAGTTAATAATTAAAAAAATTTTATATATGTATAAATATAAACTATATTTAATTATTTTTTAACTTTCTTGATAATAAAATAATATTCATAGAAATTTTTTTAAAAAAATATAGTTATATATATATTCTACAAAATAAATATAAAAAATTATTATAGAAAATTAACAAAGTTAAATTTCTATAAATATAAATATTTATAGAAATATTATATATAATAACTTACTGATGATATCACAAATTTTATTATTAATAATAAAATATTAATAACTTATATTCCATTATATAATTTATAAAATTCAATGATATTTATTATTTTGAAGTTATAAATAAATTTTATCAAAACTGATATTATCTGTTTAATTTAATTAATAATTATTATATATATAATAATTATTAATTAAATTAAAAACCTACAACATTAAAATATATTATATATAATTAATATATAAAATATCTAAACTATAATATTAATATAAAATGTTAAAATATTAAATTTCTTATTTTATTAATTATTATTTACCTACTATGAATTACTTTATATAAAGTATAACAATTATACCTTAATAAAAAATTAAATCTTTTACTTTATAAAGAAAATTTCTGTGTAAATATTTTATTAAGTAATATATTAAAATTAATTAATTTTAATAACTTCATCAAAATTATATTATAATTTTGATAATGTAAAATACATTAATATAACTTTAAATATTATTCAAATTAAATTTATGTAAATAAATCTTGATAATTAATCATATTAACAATAAGATGTTTATAATTATTTTAAAAAAATACTAAGTAATGAAATTACTTGAAATGTTTATTTTTATCACACTACTATATGTTATTACATTATCATCTAAAATTTTTTAAAACATTATATATATCAAATAAAATAAATAAATAAATAAACTAATTTTGAGAAAATATCAATAAAATATTGATTTAATATAAAACTATATAAATAGACAATTAATTTTAATAAAATTAAAAAATTAAAATAATATAATTGAATTAATAATATATATAGAAAATATTGTAGCAATTTACTTTAATTTCTAATTATTAAAATATATAAAATTTTATTTATATAGAAGAAATAACAAAAATTAATATTTATTTTACTATATGTATATAATATTAATTATTATAATGTATAATAACTATTGTTTTCAAGATAATTTTTATATTTATTCTATATGTAATTTAATATATTATGATCAATAATTCAATATTATTTCAACTAAATATTTCTATAACACTTTATATTTTAAATTTATTTTAACTATAATAAATTATCAACTACTGATAAAAAATAATTTATTTTATTTTATTTACTATTACTTTAATTTTAATTTTTTTAATATATCAATAAAAACTATTAAACAATAAATTTAACTTAATAAATATATATAATCTTTAAATTATCATTTATTATTTTATATAATACTAATATTTATTATCAGATTATCAAGATAATTTTTATATAGAAAAAGCTTAATAAAAAGTTTTTTAAAACAAAAGAAAGATTTATGAAATTAATTATATTTTAAGTTTAGTGCTTTTTATCAATAATATCTGTTAGTTAATAATAATTTGATATAACACACTAAGTTAAATCATTATTTTAATATAGATGATAACTAAAAACATAATCAATTAGTAAGTATTAATTGATTAGTTAAAAATCTAGTTTATATATTTAGAATAAATTTAATCCTAAAGTGTTATTATTACATAATTATATTCATTAACTAATGGTTAATAATTAAATCTATAAGTATTTTTTCTTATCTTTTTATAATAAAAAATTAATTATTAAAATATTAATTAATAGTACAATATATCTACTAATGATAAAAGTATCTTATTAAAAAATAAAATCTTTAATAATTAAGATTAATTGCTTTATATTAACATAATTTAAAATTAATTGATAACTAATATCTTTTAATATAAAGATTAATAAAAGAAAAAATATATTTTAATTTATATCGACAAATACTAATATCACTAAGTATTATTTTATTATTCTAAACTTTAAAATAATAGGATCAATTAGATTATTATATACTATTCAATTTTAAAAAAAATCTATTAAATAATCAATTATTATTAATAAATATTTAAGTAACTAATTTTAAATAATTTTAGTAAAAATCAATTAATTTTAAATTTTTAAATAATTTAAATTAATCTGAAATTAAAGAAACTATAAATCACTATTTAAAAAATATTTAGAAGATTATTATCTTAATTTATATATCTATACATTATTTATACTTCCTATTCTAAATAAAAATATCATTTTTATAAAAATGATATATAATCTATATTATAAAATAGTTAATTTTTATTTTTTATATTATGTAAAAAATATTTAAGTTTATATTTTTATTTAAATTATATTAATATAAAAGGAATAAAAATAAAATAATTTATTATGAACAATAATAATAATGAATAAATAACAGATAAAAATTTAATTATATTAATATATAAAGTTTTACTAATATTATTTATTTATATTAAGAAAACTTGAAACTATAATAATTATTATATTAATATATCAATGTATCTATTAAAAAGATAATTTTTTTCTTTTTAATTTATTTTGTTTGAATAAAATAAATTGTTACTATAGCTTTTAGTTATATTAATAAGTTAAATAACTTATCTGTTATTAATAGAGATTATTAAAAAAACTATTATAAAAATAGATATAAAAAATATAATAAAATTAATTAATTTTTGAAAAACTTATTTTTTATTTTATTTATTAATAGTAATAAGTTTGTATAAAAATAAAAGATAAATTATTTTTTTTAACATTATTAAGATTATTTATTTAAAATAAAGCGAATTAGAAATACTTTTTATAAAAAATATCAAATATTCATATAAAGAATTTTAAATTTCTTTTCTATTTTGAAATAAAAAATCACTTTTAATTAATATAATGTTTATTACTTAATTAAAATGTTATTTTTAATAATTTTTTAAAAATATCATTAAATATTTTAATATAAAGCAATTTAGTTAAAAAAAATAACTAATTATTTTTAATAATAAAATTATTTCATATAAATACTACTATTATGCAGATAAGGAACTATATATTAAAAATATGATAAAATTTAACAGAAAACAGATTTATTATTCAATAATGTAAAAATTCAATATAATTCTAATTAAAATATTAATTTAATTTTCTTCATGAATAATTCTAAAAGATAATTATTTTCAATAATTAAAAACTAAATTTTCTAAGTTAATATATCAAAATTATAATTTTATATAAGACTATATTATCGTTATTTGATAGAATAGTTAAATTATTTTAATCTGAATTTCTAATAATGATTTTTATTTTAAAATATATTAACACAATAAATAAATTATTACTTAAAAGGATAGAAAGATATTTTCTTATGAAACAATTAATATTGTTATATTATTCTGTAATTTTATTCAATCCTAATATAATAAAATTCTAACTTAATATTATTAAAATGTATAAACAGATTTTAATGAAAAAATTAAAGCAAAATATTTCTTTTAGTTGTTATAGTATTATTATATTTTAGTAAATTTAATCTATTAATAGAGAATAATTTAAATTATTTATTGAATAGGTATACTATATATGAAATAATGAAACATACTTTGAATATTTTTTCATTAACTATTTCTTCCATTTACTTTAAATAAAGTAGATAGATAAAGAATACTTTTTAATCAAGTATTAAATTTGTTTTATTTTATAATAACAAAATTATTGATGATGTTGTTAAAACTTTTTTTATAATTCATAATAAATTAAAATAATAATTATATTTTATCATTAAAACTTAATATTCTTTAAAGTTATATATTTTTTCATTATAATATTCATAATAGTATTAATTAATATTTTAATTATTTATAATTAAAATATTAGTGTATTTCAGTAATTAATGAATTTATATTAGTTAAATTAAAGAAATAGATTAAATATAAACATTGATTAAGGACTTTAATTCAAACATAAGTTATAAATTTATAGTATTCGTAAATAATTTATTATGATCTAGTAATTTCTTTATCATTCATTTTCTCTTTAGAGCAATATTAGAATTTTAAGTATAAAACTCATTTTTATAAAACTAATCAATCAATAAATTCTATAAATTATAGAGATTTTTATTATTTAATTATTTATTTATTATAATTTTTATATAGTTTTAATAAAATTAAAATATATCTTACATTATTAACTAATAATAAATTTATTTTAGTTTTATTAGATTTTTAATTAAAATAGTTTAATTTAATTTTAAAATCACACTATTATTGGATAGTATACATTTAAAAGTATTAAATATAATATTATAAATATAATGCATTTATACTAATAATAAATAATTATTTAATTTATTTTTCATTAAAGTTTAACTACTACATCTTTTATTTAAAATAATACTTAATTATGTCTTATAATCTAAAATATTTTTCTATTATAAATTAATTAATATTTTATATCTTTTTTAAAGAAAAGTATTAATTTTATTATTATATAATATTATATTAATATTATTAATTAGTTATTTTAATTAAAAACACATTATTATGAGTAACTTGATTGACTTACTATATTAAATATTTTAAAATCTTCAAAAAAAATTTGATAATCACATAAATTATTTTTATTTTATTTATGGAAAATTCTTTAATTTTAAATTTATCTTTTATTAAAACCTATATAGACTTTAATATAAAATAAAATGAAGATATAATATTTATGTCTTTTATTATAAATGATTTATTTATCTTAATTTTATTTTTTATATCAATAAAATTAATATTTAAAATAATTTATTATATAGATTTTGACTATAAATTTATAAAATAAGTTATTAATTTAATATAGATGATTGCTAATCATATAATTATTAATTAGATAACTTATTATAATAATTTTAACAATTTTATTATAAAAATAAACAATAAAATTTAATAATTTAACAAATAGTCCATTACATAAATCCAATCTACAAGTCTTTTTAAAAGAAGAGTCATATTTCTTATTTAAGAAGATAACTCTAATGATACACTTATCTTTATATAACTAAAAACTTCTAGACATTATTTAACAATAAAATAAATGAAAAATAGTTAGATAAAATGTTTTATTAAAAATAACTTGTATTGAATTTATTAATAAATAGATTTTATTAATAAAAATATAGTTTAATAATATATAAAATAAAATAAAATATAACGAATTATGTCATTTCTATTATTGAAGATAAAATATCAAATCGTTATTAAACTAATAAAACTATAGAAGGATATAATGTTAATTTTTGATTTTAAGAAAAGAAAAATAACTTATTAAAGTAATTAAGAATGAATAAATATAACTTTTATAATACCTTAGATAAAAAATAAATTGAAATGTTGAAATATTAAAATAATAATTTTCATCTATCATACATTAGATAATAAATAAAAGAGATAAATTAAAGATAAATATTTTATTTAATGAATTTATTTATAATATAAATATTATAAACTATTTTTCCAAATATTCAAAAAAAAATAAACGATTAAAGTCATACCAGCATGGAGATAGATCACTATATAAATAAGTAAATATACATTAATTCATATTAAAAAATATATTATTTAATCTTTTATCAAATAATATAAAACATAAATTTATATAATAGACTTAATAATAAAACTTATTAATATATAATTAAGAAGTTTTATTATTAATTTAACTAAAAGACACTATTTTTATTTTATTTAGCAAAATCTATTTTTATTAATAATAAAATATAAAAATAAGATAATGGGCTATGTAGGATTTGAACCTACGACCGATGGATTAAGAGTCCACTGCTCTACCAGCTAAGCTAATAGCCCACAACAATAGTTTTATAGTACAAATGTTAATAACCAATTATCAAAATATAAATAGTATATAAAATATTTATAACTAATATTAAGAATAATTAATTCTTATTGAATATTAATATTTGATATTTTAATATTAAAAATCTTTATTAATTCTTAACATTTAAGGAATAAATGTCTTATTGATATTAAGAATATCATATTTAACTTTTTGTTATATTAAATTTAATCATTAGATTGAACATATAATATAATTTAACTTTTATTAATCAAATAAAGCTCTAGACTATTATTTATAGTATAAATATGTTTTGATTCTTTTTATATAAATAAATTAAATAAAATATTAAACTCAAGATATTATTTTTTTAAAAAAAGATAATTTAAATAAATTTACTATAAAATTAATAAAAAATTTTTATTAGCTATATAAGTATAAATACTTCTTTACTACATCTAACTTTTCTATCAATGAAATAAATAAAAATATAGTTAACAAAAACAATCTTTTTTTACTAATTTTTAAATTTTTTTTAAAAAACTATTGATTTTATCAAAAAATAAAAATAAAATAAATAAATTGAAAATGTTTTTATTTTTTTTAATAAATCTTATATTAACATTAATATATGTTAATATTATTTATATTGTGATATCTACTTAAACTACATTTAATGGTAAATTAAGAAACAATAAAATACTTTATATTTTATATAGTAAAATTATTACTTAATATTTTATGTGTTTATCATAATAAAAATTATGTTAAATATTTAAATTATTTAAAATTTTTTAATACAATATTATAAAAATCTACAAAAATACTATATTGAACTTCTTTTTTTAAAAATATGACATTAAAATAAATATTTCAATATTAATTAAAATAAAATATAATTTTATTTAGATTATTTTTATAAGTAAATTTTTATATATTATTAGAATTAACTAATTAGTTAAAATTTAAAATTAAAAAAACAAAATATAGATTTTATCTAATAGACTAATTATATTAATTTTATTAGTTTAATTTATAAAATTAATATTTGATAGAATGATCTTTAAAATTTAAATTAAATTATTATGAATACTTTAATTTTTTATAATTCTTTTTTAAACTATTTTCAGCAATAAAAAATTATATTTACTTTAGCTAAAATTATAAAAAATAAATATATGAAAATTAATATTAAAACTAACAAATTTATATCTATAATTAAAATAATTTTAAGATATTAAATATTAATAATACTTAATTTAATAATTAAAATCATCAACAAAATTATGTAAACAACATTAATTTTCTCCACAATCAGATAATCTAATTAAAATAAATTACATTACATAAGTAATGATATAATGTAAAGTAAGGAAATATTAAATATTTTTAATAAATAAATAATTAATTAAGTTTATCACTAGAATAATAAACATGTTAACTAAAAAACGTTTAACTCTTTAAAACAATTAATAAATCATGATATAACAAAATATATTTATTTTGATTTATAAAAAATTAAATTCTAATTTTAGTATTTATAAATAAATCAGATGAAGAATAATTTTATTTTATTTAACTAATAAAATATTATACTTATAATCTAAAGTCTCTTTAGATTAAATATATTTTATTCATAAATGATTGTTTTCATTAGATTTAATAAATTATTAAATTATAAATACCTTAAATTATCAATGATATGAAAAATAAAAATTAATCAATTTTAAATAAAAAATAAAATAATAATACTATTTAAGTAAGGATTAAATAAATTTTATTTTAATATTTTTTAAAATTAACATATAGATAAAATTACTTTATATTAAAAAATAATCAATACAATAGATAGAAATAACTTATTTACTATAACTAGAATAACTAAACGTAATGATAGTTTTTAATAAAAAAATAATTAAAGTTAATATTTAGCAATTTCTAAATATAAAATTTAATAAATAATAAAAACATGCTATTCAATAAAGTAAAATAATTAATTTATTATAATTATTTATAATAAATAATAAAATATGAAAATAATATTATAGATAAGATATATTATTAAAATAATATATTTATCAATTACATTAAAATAAATTTAAATAATATTTTATCAATTTTAAAATATCAGTAAAAATATAGTAAAAAATTTTACTATTTTTCTTTGTGCTAATAAATAATAACATAAAATAATATTTAATTTAAATAAATAAATAATAATAAATCATTTTCAAATACTGATTAAAATAGATTGATACTCACTGAATCTCATAATTAAAATTTAATTTATTAAATGTGAATATAAATTACCTCTAATTTAATGTTAAGATTACTATCTTAGTATAAAATTATTATTTATTTAATCTCTAAATTAACATAAAAGAAAATTTCTATTTTTCTTAAAATAAGCTTTAATACCTCGAAAAATAGATTCTGCTATCTGTTGTTGGAATTTAATTGTTTTTAATTTTTTTTCTTCTTCAATATTGCTAATAAAAGCAACTTCAACCAAAATTGATGGAACATCTGGTGCCTTTAATACTGTAAAACTAGCTTGATTAACAATATTTTTATGTAACTTATTAATATTAGCTATTCGTTTAAGCACTTCTTTACCAAATTTCAAACTATTGTTGATAGTTACTGTTTGAACCAAATCAAATATAGTTTGATCAAGGTATTTATCACCACTCTTACTTACACCATTAATTAAATCTACCTTATTTTGTGTTTCAGCTAAATAACGAGCGGTATTACTAGTTGCTTCTTTTGTCGATAATGCAAATATTGAAGATCCACTTGCTTTTCGATTAGTAAAAGCATCAGCATGAATAGAGATCAATAAATCAGCTTGTATTTTTCGTGCTTTTTCAACTCTTAATCTTAAAGGAATAAATACATCTTCATTTCGAGTCATATAAACTTTCATCTTAGATTCACGATTAATTAATACTTTTAATCGTCTAGCAATTTGTAATACTACATCCTTTTCTAGAGTTTTATATTTTCCTATAGCACCTGGATCTTCTCCACCATGACCAGCATCAATCATAATAATAATTACTTTATTTCTCTCTATTTTATATAATTTTTTCTTCTTAATTATAAACTTGTTATCTAATTCTTTTTTATTATAATAACCTAGTAGTCCAAATAATGAATTTCGATTAGCGTAAAAATTATAATCATGATAAAAATCAATAACTAAGCGATAATTAAAAGCAGCAATAGGAGAAATAGTAAATATTTTTAAATTAGTATATGTTTTTATTTCAAAAACTAATCTAACTGTTTTCTGATTGAATTGCCCAACTTTAATTAATTTTAAATAATTATCACTTGAACTAATTTGCTTATTAATATTACTTAAAATATTATTTAATTGTAGATCTTCTAAATCTATAACAATACGATTAGGAACAGACAAAGTAAATTTACGATATTTTAAAGGAATATTCGACTCTAAAGTCACTCTAGTATAGCTAGATGCTGGCCAAATACGAATAGCAATTATTTTTGAAGATGAAGCAGCTAACCCCAATGAATTGATATTTAATAGAATAATAACAGCAACTGTTCCTTGCAAAAAACGTCGTCGTGAAAAACAATATTTTGAATGATTCATTTAAAATCCAGTTAATACATAAAATAATTAATCACTTGTATGCTTTAAGAAAGTATAATTTTCTATATTTTTATTGTTATTATTTAAATTTTTTTATATAAAGAAAATATTAATAAATATCACTTACTAAATTAATATATTCTGTTATTTTATTTGCATAATTAATATGCATTATTATATAATTTATAATATTGATATTGAATATTAAATATAAATTAAATAATTTTATTTAAAAAAAATTTTAGTTTATATCATTTTTAAATCAATTGATTAAACAATTTATAATATTTCTATAATTTTATTTATAAAATATCTAAATCGATTAATAAGAATATCAATAAACTATTAATATGATGTTTTTAGAATAAAATTTGAATCACAAATATAAATTGTTTTAAAATTTAAGTAAAATAAATAAAAAATAAATTACTATTTTAGATATAAGTGCTTTATTATAAACAAATATAGAAATATTATTATATTATAATGTATATTTTATATTTATTTGATTAATAATAATTATTGCTTTTAAAATTAAAGTATGTAATCAAATATCTAAAATATTTATAAAACAATCGATTAAAAATAATTATATTCCTATTAATTAATTAAATTATTGATTTAGTTATAAAAATAATTTTAATATATTCATATAGAGATTGTAACAAATATAGTTGCAATATAATTAAAAAAATTATTTATTTTTAATAGTCATAAAGTATTAATAATTAAAATTAAAATTTTTAATATTTAAATTTTAATTAAGTTAACTAAAAAATTTATTAAAAAGATAAAGAATTAGAATAATTCCTGTAACATACAATTTTATAAATAAATATTAATATTAAGTATTCTTAATATAACTATTAGGTTATATATTTATAACAATATTTAATTCTATTAAAAGTAGTAGAATTTTATTATAAATAAATTATTTATTTAATAAATATAGATAATAAATTTATAAATAAAAAATTCTTAACTAATTTATGAAATTGATATCAAAGATATACACAAAATATTCAAATTAAATATAACTTATTTAGAATTTAATCTTACTTAAATGAGTAAAGATGAAATCTTTATAAGTTTGATATCATCAAAATAAAATATAATTTTTTATTTGGTTTTCATACACTCTCTATTTTATAAAAAAATATTTATAAATCATTTATCTAATAATATATTTAAACTCGTTTTTCTTCTAAAAAACTCGTTAAATAGTTTTTAACTAATATATTTAAAAAGTTAAATTTAGAACTTAATATAATAATAAAAAAGAATTTATTAGTTTTAAAGAAAAATAATTCATATAGTAAAATGATATGGTAGTTATCAAGAAAATAAATGTTTTATAATTGTCAAAAGATATATATATTCTCAATATTTAAGATTAATTAAATATTATTAAAACAAATTAAGAATTAAATTTATAAACTTAATTATAATATCAAAAATAAATTATTTAATTAAAAATATTATTTTTATTAATAATAAAATAAAAAAATAATTAATTATTAGTTATTATAATTAATAATGCTACCAAATAAAGTAATATAAAAATATTTTATATTAAAACAATTTATTTTTTTTATTATTTATAATCATCTAAATTAGATTATTATAAATAATGTTTAATACATCATATTATAAGCATTTGAATTTAAATAAATTATATCTGATAATAAATTAAATAAAAATATATATCTCTATATTAATTATAAATTATTATTTTATATTATTTTATTTCTTATACTAAAATCATTCTAAATATTATCAGTTTTAATTTTTTATTTTTATATTATATTAATATATATTAGAACATTATTCTTTTATCAAAAATAAAAAACTAATTTAGTTTATTTATTAAAATAAATAATATGAAAATATATTTTTTATATATAAGTATTATTATATAAATAATCTCTAATATAGAGATTTTATTAATTAATAATGTTAAATTAGATTCAATCTTTATATATGATTATGATCAATTTTAAATACTTTATATAATATTTAAAAAATAAAAATTTATATTATTAAGATAAAATTATTAAAGAAATAAATAATAATAAGAAATTAAAATAATTAATATAATTTAATTAAACAATAATAAAACTAAATTATATATTATTATAATAATACTCAAATCCAATTTACTATAATTAAAATTATTATTTTTAATATTATTTAGTATTATTAATCAAATAAAAAAAATAGCATAACTACTTAAAAAATTATATTTTTATTAAAATAATCGATCTTTAAAACCACTGTGTCGTTCTGTTTGTATTAATAAAGCTTTGATAAAAATATGTTTATTTGCATAAATCGTCAGTTTATTTTTTGCTCTAGTAATTCCAGTGTAAATAAGTTCTTTATTTATAATAGAAGTAAGAACTGGTGGTAAAATCAAAGCGGCATGATCAAATTCTGAACCTTGAGATTTATGTACTGTCATAACAAAAGCGGTCTCATATTGAGATAATCGGTTTGGTTGTATTTTCTTAACTAGACCATTAGGCAATTGAAAATAAACCTTTAAATCTTGATTATTATCTCTTAACATGATACCAATATCACCATTGAATAAACCAAGAGAATGATCATTTTTTGTAATTATAATTGGACGCCCCTCATAATTTCTATTTAAACTTGAATTTGTATATCTAATACTTCCTTGGTGATGTAAAAGTTGTTCTAAGTTATTATTTAACCCTATAACTCCATATGATCCATCCCTTAAAGCAGTTAATAAACGAAAAGAATTAAAAGCGCTAATAATCTCTTCAGGATTTCGATCCTGTTTTATCATATCTAGATAGGAACGATAATATATGGCAGCATCATAAAGAAATTTAATATATGTTTCAGATAAATTAATTGAATGAAAAGAGATATTTGTTCCTTTCTGTATTAATAATTGCTCAACTAGTTTAATATTATTTTGATTAATTGCTCTGCTGAATTGACCAATTTCTGATTCTTCATTAAAACGATAATTCTTTCGTAATAAACAAATCCTATCTTTAATTTTTACTCCATTATTTGATACAAAATTAGATAAATCGTATCCAGTAATTTTACTTAACTGCATAGCTCTCTTGTAACTATATCCATATTCTGAAAAACGACATAGTTCAGAAAGAACAGCACCTGCTTCAACAGAAGATAGTTGATCTTTATCTCCTAATATAATAACACGGGCATGATCAGGTATAGCTTCAACTAGTCTTGCCATCATATACAAATCTATCATTGAAGCTTCATCAATAATTAAAAC
The DNA here is from genome assembly GCA_052171275.1 of Arsenophonus sp. Classification (GTDB taxonomy): domain Bacteria; phylum Pseudomonadota; class Gammaproteobacteria; order Enterobacterales; family Enterobacteriaceae; genus Arsenophonus. The sequence goes on from CM125795.1 coordinate 1,898,300, forward strand.
ATCCAATAAAAGTTTGTTAGTTTTATGATAACGAAATAACTGTCTATTTTGTTGTGAACCCAATAATCGATGGATAGTATATGCTTCTTTTGGTATAATCTCTTTCTCTTCTGAAGATAAATTCAAATTTAATAATGCATTATTTAATGATTCGATTAATCTTGCAGCTGCTTTTCCTGTCGGGGTTGCTAATTTGATTATTATTTTTTTTTTACTTAACTTAACTAAAGTAGCTAATAAACGTGCAACTATTGTTGTTTTGCCTGTACCAGGAGCACCAGAAATAACGGAAATTCGACTCGTTACTGCAATTGCAATAGCTATTTTTTGCCAATTTTGAATATTAGATGAAGTAAAAAAATAATTTAAAATAGTTATTAAATGCTGTTCGTTAATAATTTCTAATGAATGTTGAGAAAAAAAATTAGCCACTATTCCCTCATCAGCCCACATTCGTTGAAAATATAATTTATTACCAGATAAAATTAATGGCTTAGATAATATCATTGATTGAGATACGTTACAAACAGCATCAGATTGCTTAAGTTCTGCATAAATCTTACTAATACTTGGTGATCCAATTGCTTCCCAAAGTTCAAAAGCAATTTCAGTTTGTTTACCATTAAATAAATAGATTGGTTCAAGTTTATCAATAAATAAACAAACATGACCAGATCGAGTTTCAGAACTTAATAATGCAAATACTAATAATAATACGTTGTTTTCATCCTTTACTAATCGAATAGCAAGTTGTATGTCTAAATAATTAAGCAAATTAAGTTCAGAAGCTCGTTTTAATATAGTCATTATCATTAAATCTTACCTCGATTAAATAAGCTAAACATATTATCCATTCCATTGATTAATTCATAAGAAGGAATAGTATGATATATACTAGAATTAGGATAGTTAGTATTAACTCCACGTAAAAAAAAATATATAACCCCACCAAAATCTTTTTGATAAGTATAATTAGGTAATCGATTTTTTAAATAACGATGAAAAGCTAGTGTATAAAGCTGATATTGTAAATCATATCTATTATCAATCATCAAATTTTTTATTGCCATTTGACTGTATGCAAAACTATTTTTTCCTAACCAATTTGATTTATAATCAACGATATAAAATTTATCTTTCCAATAAAAAACTAAATCAATATAACCTTTTAAAATACCATTCACTGGCTCAAAAGTAAGTGATGGACAATTTTGAGATAAAAGATCATATTTATGAGTTAATCTATCCAATACAGATGGTAGCAATAATTTCTCTATTGATAAATAAAATTCCATTTCATTTAATTTAAAATTATTTTTTATTTTTGATAAACTTATGTTATCGTTAATTAAAGGAGTATCAAAAATATTTATTAACCACATTTTTAATACAGATGCCCAGTTAGCAGAAAAACCAACTTTCTCTAATTTTTCAGATAACCAAAATTCTTTTGGATGCTGATCAAATGGCAGCGATTCTAATAATGAATGCAATAAAATTCCTGCTGTTTTACCTTTAGGAAAGGTATGAATACTCATGTTGTTATCTGATATTTCATCTTGAGTTACTAGATTATCTTTTTTCTCATTAATACCTATTTTAGTTACTAAAGATTTTAGTATATGGATTTCGATATTTACATCACTAACAGAAAACTTATCAAATAATTGATCTGTATCATGATAGTTTAATCCTGAATAACTAGTAACTTTCCAAGTATTTTTAATATTACCTGTAAAATATCGAGCTAATAATTTAATAGGTTTATTTTCTTTAGGATAAAAAGGAGATAAATCAATATTATTAGTAAATGTAATACTAATATTTTCACTAACTAATTCTAATAAAGAATTACGTAATAAAATGTTTTTATTAAATTGCCCCTTTTGTAATAAGTAATCTAATGCTGTTTGATGTAAATCATTACAACCATTTTTCCAACTAAGGTAATCATTTTTTAAAGATCCAATACCAACACTACAATGATAAATTGAACGCGTTAGTGCAACATATAACAGTCGTAAATCTTCAGATAAATATTCTTCATTAGCTAATCTTATACTTTCTTTTTGTTGTGTTAGATCAAGAGATATCTCAAAATTCTTACGATCATGAAAAGTTATTAACTTTTTATGAAATAATTGACATGTAAATGGTAACCAAACAATCGGATATTCTAAACCTTTTGCCTTATGAATTGTACTGATACAAATTAAGTTTTTATCATTCTGTAAACGTATTTGTTGATTTTCTAATAAAGGATTAGGTTGATTAATTTGTCGCTCTAACCAACGAACTAGATCATGTTTACCATGAAGTTGTAATTCAGCCTCTTGTAATAATTCACTTAGATGCATTACATTCATCAAACGTCTCTCACCTTCCATATTATCCATTAATAGATTTTCAGCAATTCGATGATTAACCATAATAATTCGTAAAGCACGAAAAATACCATTTTTTTTCCAAATCAATGAATAATTTAAAAACTCTTCAATTATTATTTCACAATAATTTTCATCGTTATTTAATTGTTCAATATCTTGAGCACTTAATCCCAATAAACGAGTACCTAATGCGCAACGCAATGTACAAATCTTTTCCGGATATAACATTGCTTGTAATAACCAAAAAAGATCTTGTGCTTCATCAGTAGTAAAAACACTCTCTTTATTAGAGAGAAAAACTGATGGAATATTAAATTTACTTAATGATTTTTGTATTATTAACGCTTCATGACGATTTCTAACTAATACCATAATATCTAAAGCTGTTATCGATTTTTTTATATTATTTCGAGATAACCAAGCTGTTCCATTTTCAGATTCTTTAAGCCAATTACAAATTGTACTAGCGCAATGATAAGCCATAGTTTGTTGATAATCTAATATTGATGTATTTTCTTTATCTACATAACAAAAATTTAATGCTGTTATTTTTTTTGTTTTATAAATAAACTCTAAATCTTGATTATAAGAAACTGAGTTAATTTTTTTAAATGGTATTTGTTTAAATAAAAACGGTTTTTCTGTTAGACTAAATAATTGATTAATAGCCTCGACCATGCTTGATGAAGAACGCCAATTTGTATTAATGGTATAGTGTAATTTAATCTGATTTTTAGCTTTAAGATAAGTAAAAATATCAGCTCCGCGAAAAGCGTAAATAGCTTGTTTTGGATCGCCAATAAATAATAAACCACAATGATCATGATCATAATAAATATTTTTGAAGATTCGATATTGTTGTGGATTAGTATCTTGAAACTCATCAATCATAACAATTGGATAACGATTACGAATCTCATCAGCTAATTTATTTCCATTTTTTGTATGTAATGCTTTATCTAAATTACTTAATAAATCATCAAATCCAATTTCTCCACGTTTTCTTTTCTCTTTAGAAATTGCTTGACGAATATTGATGATTGCTTTTGAAATAAAAAGATCACGTAATGTAAAAGATTGTTTTAATAAGTTATCAATAGCAAGAAAAACATCATGTTTTACTACATTTCCTGTTGGTGTTTTATTTATTAATTCAGATTGGGAAAAACGAACAAGTTCTTTAGGTATTTTATAATTTATTGTTTTTGATTTTGCCCAGATAGTGACTGCTGATAACCAATATAATAAATTATGACGATTGTAATTACGTTTATTAACATCTGAATTACTAATTAATTCAATGAAATTCATTGAATTTAAAAGCCATAATTTTTTTACTATTTTTATAGCATCAATTAGTATTTTATGACGTTTTTTTATTGATTGTGATTTAATTGATCGGTTAATAAAGGATGGGATATCTCCTTGTAAATAAGGTTTTATTTCGATAAGAAGTGTATCAGGATCACTCCATTCATCAATGATAACTGTTGATATAGAATAGTTTAACGGATAACAATATTGTCGCCAAAAATCAATACAAGCTTGTTTTTGTAAATTATACTCATCATTTATTATCGTTTGTTCAAATAGAATACCTGATTCAAAAATATTATACGTTAAGATATGTTGACAGAAGCTATGGATAGTATAAATCGGCGCTTCATTCATTTTACGTTCAGCAAGTAGTAACCATTGATAAGCTAAATCTCTATTGGAAATGAAAGATAATAATGTTCGATAAATTGAATTTTCATCAAAACCAATACCATTTCTAATACATGCCATTTTCATTTGATTAATATTGTATCGAATTCGTGATTTTAGTTCATTGATTGACGATTGACTAAAAGTTACTACTAAAATCTCTTCAACATTCAATCGACGAAAAAACGCATTTTTTTCTCCAATACCCAATAATAATCTCAAATAGAGTAAAGATATTGTATAGGTTTTTCCTGTTCCTGCTGAAGCTTCTATTAGACTTTTACCATAAAGAGGTAAACAATAAGGATCAAGTTCATGAGTTTCTATTATTTTATTTTTCACACTTAAATTTAACTACCTCTTACTTTTATATTACATAAATTACAAATTTTTTAATTCAAATATAGTAAATATATATTATCTAATTTTTCAATTAATATAGTTTTCTTTATTAAAATAAAGACTATTAATTTATAGTATTAAAAAAAATAAATTTTTAGTTATAAAATATTTTTGTAAAAAAGTTTATAGAATATAAGCTTATTATTTTTTTAAAATGTTCATTTTATATCATTTAATATTTTTTTAATTATTAAAATTTAATTAATAAAACTTTATTATATATTCAAGTACTTAATTGTTCATTATTATTTTTAGTAAAAAAATAATAAAATATTATTAAATAAAATTATTATTAAGTGAATTTTAAAAAAAGATGACTAAATTATTATTTAGTTCTAAATTACTTTAAAAAAAACAAAAGATATAAAATATATAAATATATTTATTTATAAATCACATTATAATTAACATATATATCTTATAAAATAAGTATTTTATAATAATTAATCATATTATTTCTTATAAATTAAAAATAATTTTTTGTTGTTTCTAAGCAAATAGTAATATTCAATTATTTTTTGATAACTTTATCCTTTATTTCTATTTCAATAAAAATAAACAAGATTTAATAATATAAATCTTTTGTTTATATATTGTGGTTAATAAAGATAATCTCTTGATATATTATAAGTATTATCGTTAAAATAATTTAGTATCTATTCATTTTTTTACTACATACTAAATAGTAAAATAATATTTCGATTTATGATGTTTAAAAATTTTTAAAGATTATAGTTAATAAACCATAGCTTTAATATAATAAAATTATTGATATAAATTTTATTACAATATGTAGGATATGAAGTTTATCTTAAAAAATTACTCATTTTGTTTTTATCTTATATATTCGTTACATTATACGATAGATATATTATTCACTATTCTTTCTTATTAATTTATAATAAATCGTACATTGCTCTTTTCTAATTTATTCACATTTTATAGATCTTTTCTTCAAGAAATTTTTAAATTATTTTTTAATAATTTAAAAATATATTTTTAAAATAGAATTAAAATTTTTATCTATTTATAATTATATTATATTTCATAATTCCTATATATAATGTTTTCTATAAATTTAAAAATTTATCTATCATTCTTTAATTTATTATTTTATTATAAAATCTATCAAGATGCTTTTTATACCAATTAAAGTATAGATATCTCTTTTATTTTATGAAAAACTTTTTATTTTATTTTTGATAACTCTATAAAAAATTATTTTAATATAAAAATATTTTCTAAAATTAGTATTTAATCAATAATAATTAACAATATTTTATATAATTTATTAATTATTGTTAATAATTAAATCAATAACTAAACTTGATTAAATAATTTTAATTAATTTTTATATTACAAGGTTTTAATATTTTTAATCGTTATATACAATTTTAATAAATATTTTATATTTACGTTTAATTATTTAAACAGTAATTTATCATTATGCTTATATATATTTATTAAAGTAAGTTATTTTAAGTTATTCATAAATTTATATAAATTTATACTTTATGATAATAACTAGTTTTCTTTTATCATAAATTGATATATCAATAATTTAATTTTTTATTATATACTCTATCTAATGGTTTAATAATGATAAAATTATTTAAAAAATATATTTAAATAAAAATTAACTTTTTATTTATACATTTATTCGTACTTTTAAAATTAAAAACTTTCTGAACCTTTAGTGTAATATAGGAAAATTATATTTAGTTAATAGTTTAAAATAATATCTCTTAATAAAGAGAAATATTACGTCTTATAAAACTCTTTTTATTTAAAAAAAATTTATTTATTAATTAGGTATTTCTTAAAAATAGTTTATTAATACATTTAACCATGTTAAGACGTTTTTTTTAATAATATTACTCATATAGTAATATTATAAAAATAAAGTTTTATATTATTTTGATATTTAAAATAAAATTATATTTTCTAAAAAAAATTTTAAATATTATATAAAGGATATTTTTTAATTTTTTTATTAAAAAACTTTTTATCTTCTATTATTTATAAAAAATAAATAAAGATTCTTTTGAGATAAAATGTTAATATTTAATAATATATATTTTTTTAAAATACTAACTAATATATTATTAACTTATCAATTAAGTTATTTAATTAATTAACGTATTGTATAAATTACTTAATTCGTTTACGATATTGATGATATTTGAAATTTTTAAAATTAAATTTTTATTTAATATAAATTATTATATGTTATAAATAATAAAATAATTTTTTATTAAAAATAAAATCTATCAGTAATAGAATTTACCAATAGAGAAACAAAATAAAAATTAATATATTTTATAATTTATATATCAAAATTATTTATAATATATAATTTATATTATAAATAATAAAATATTTTATTAATTAAACAATAAATTAATTACTAATCGTATAAAATTTTCAAATTATATCTAAAATATTAATATTTATTAATCTCCTTAAGAAAGAAATTAAATATTAAAAATATAAATATTTTTATGATATAAAAACTAAATAATTATTAAATTAAATAAACTTAACTAATATTAAAATTAATATAAATTAAAATTAATAATAAAAAAATATCTCTTATATATAAGAGCAATAAATAATATTGAAATAAAAATAAAATTCAATAAATTATATTATTAATATTAATGAAAACATAATATCTACTTTTTTTTTAAAAAACAGATATCTATTACTCATTTAAAGTAATTAATAATAACAATAATAATTCTGTCTTTACATTAAAGTAAAACTTATATAATGAACTAAATAGATTTAAAATGATAAAATTGATAAATTTATATTTTAAATTATACTAACATATATAAAATGCTATTTCTTAAAGTAAATTAATAATTTTATTATATTTATTAATAATAGATATTTATACTTACTATATAAATTTATTAATTTAAAAACATCTAAATTTTAGTATTAAAATAAATATTAATAATATATAAAAGTTACTTTTATATAAAAGAATTTTGCTTATGAAGCAAATGCTTTTTAATAATTTTAAATTAATTTATTAACTTATTAATATTTATCTACATAGTATTAATTATATAATATAAGAATACTTTATTAGAAATATAATTTGTATAATCATTAAAATAATTTTTATATATTTATGTTACTTTATAAATATCATTTACTATTATTATATTATATTTTAATAGATTATATTTTTCTCATAATAAATTATTATATTTTAAATAAAACTTCTAAAATAAAAAATTTTTTGATCATTATGTTGTTTAATTTATTTAAATATTAAATATATTACTTGTTTTTTAATTATATCTTAAATTTTAAGATATAATTAATTTCCATCTTTTATAACGAAGCCTTATAAGTTAATTAGAATAATTTTAAAAAATAGAACTATTATAATAAAGTTGTATTAAGTTAAAATTTTATTATTTTGTTTGTTTTATTAGATAATTTAAAATTAATATATTTTATTTTAAAGTTTATCTAAAATATTAACTTAATATATAAATTATCATTATATTTCATCTCTCAAAAATAATTAAAATTATTGATAATAAAAAGAACTAATTAATTATGATAAAAATCATCAATAATATATTGATATTTATTTTATATTACGAAATACATTTCGTCGTTAATTTAACTAATTTATAAAATTTATGTTTTTAAATATTAATTCAATAAATCAAATAATAAATATCTGTTAAAATAAACACTATTTTAATAGATATTTATTAAACAAAATAAATAAATTTTTAGAATTATAATAAATTAATTTATACAAAAATATTATTATTTAATAATAATATAATAATAATTATAATTAAAATAAAACATATCATAATAATTTTATATTTAATATTTTATCAGAAATTTATTAACTAGAATTCCCATTGTATATAAAAAAGTGATATTTTTATATAATTATTTAAAATAATATTATATTTCATTAAACTAATTAATTGTAATATCTTTTTTTTCTAAATAAATTAATATAAAAATATTATAACAAAAATATTATTTCTATTTTTAATTAATTATTTTTTAATAAGAGATAATTTTATTAATTTTTTTACAAATATCATTCATAATATATATCTATATTTCATTTTTTCAGCAAATTCATTTTTGATAATTAATTAGTAGATATTATTACTACTAACTTATATTATTAAATAATAAGTGTATTTACAGTTTTTAATTTTACTATATAGTTTATTCAAATTATTTATAGCAATAAATTTAACTTTTAAAATTTTCTTGATTTATTCTACTAAATAATGAATTTATATTATTTTTCTTTATATATTAAAGTATGTATAATCATTTTATTAAAATTTTTTTAATTACAATTTAAAAATTAAATTTTTTAAATTTATCAAAATATAACTATAATATAATTTTATTAATTAATTCTCTAAATAATGTTTTTTTCTGATTTATTAATCAAAGTTTATAACTTTAAAAATGAGTAAATAAAAATAAACTATATTAAATATTTTATGATAAAGTTAACATAATTTTATTATGTTATTAATTAACAAAATATTATTTATAGTATCCATATTACAAAACTAAATTATTAATTTATATCTAGAATAAAATATTAATTTTACTGATGAAACAAACCATAAGAAAACTAAAACCTATTTTAAAAATAAAATTTTGATTTTTAATCATAAATATTTAGTGTTTAAAATAATTATATAAATAATTTATTTTATTATAAAAAATAAATTATTTATAATATAAAACTATATACAAAATTTATACCTCATTAATGCTATATATGTTTAAAAAAACTATCAAACTGAATTAATTAATAAAGAATTATAATTATAACTTAATAATAAATTAATTATATAACCAATAACTTTCTAATATTTTTTAAAAAAATATTGAAATAAGATTACCTTATTAAAGAATTTTATTATCTAAATAATATCAAGTATTTTGCTTTATTTTTTGGATAAAATTCTATAAGTTTATTAAAAATATTTTTCTATATCAATTACTAATAAGAAGAAGTAATATTATTTATTCATAAAACTAATATTATTTTAAGAATCATTTATTATATATTTTTTTATTTTTACTAAATATTGCTAACGGTAATAAATAAGTATGTGCATTTATTTGTATTTTTTTAATTAAATTATTATCAATTTTATTAAAAGCTCGACGAATATAACTATCTTTCATCATCTCACCTGGCTGATTATATGTACCTTCTAAAGATTGAATAAGTTGTATTTTTGCTTTTTTAGATATATCATCACTAGATTCAAAATTAAATTGATGATTTTTTTTATCATAGAATGATATTAACCAATTCCAACCACTTTTAGTAAAAAGTGCTAATGGAGAATTCATTCCATCTTGATAACCATTAATTAACTGCTGTAAATATATTTTTGCCTGTTTTTTATCTACTGGATTTAAGCACCATTCACTATTATTTTTTCCCCAATAATAACTTTTACCAGATTTAATGAACAAACAAAAAATTAAATGTTCTATCCATAGCAATAAACCATCCATAATGGTTAAATTTGCAGGACGATAACGAATAATACCATTATGTTGAATATTTTTTAATTGCCCTACCAATTTAATATTATCAAAGGATTCAATAAATAACTTATTAAAATAATTGTAATAATTTATCTTCACTTTATTCGCTAATGGTTGCAAATCTTTAATTTGTTTTTCCCAAAAAATTTTTCCAAAATTCTTTACTGGTAATTCACCAGTTGCCTGAAAAATAGTTAACAATTTATGTAATGATTCTTTAGAAATCATAGCATTAAGTATTATTTCATTAAATTTATATCGTTGTAAATAATTTATAGTAAAAGGTTCATTTTCTAGTAATTTTATTTTTTCATTAAAAAAATTAATTTTTAATCTTTTTTGAAAAAAAGCACGAACAGGATGTCGATAAAAAGAAAGTAACTGTTCCAAAGATATTTCATTATTTTGTTTTATCAGTGGCGATAACGTAGTGCAAAATTCAAGATGTCGATCACTTTGTTTTTTAGCTACTGATAACCATGAAGTATCATAACTCTGATAAATATCATCAGAGAAATAATTCTCAATTGCAAATGGTACTCTAGTATGTTTAATAACTAAATATTCTTTTATTCTGTTAGCGCTACTATCAATATTTAAATATTCATCACCCTCTAAATAAAAATTTTGACTAACATAGTTAAGTAACTCATTTATTAAAATTGAAGGGTTTTTTGGTTTATTATCACGAATATCATAACCAATATAGCTAAGATAAAATAGTTTAGAAGCAGAATTAAAAGCTTCTAAAAATAAATAACGATCATCATCTAGGAACTTTCTGTCACCATACTTCGGTTGTTCAGCTATTAAATCAAATTTTAAAGGTTCTATTGAACGTGGATATATTTGATCATTCATGCCTAATAAACATACAATCTTAAAAGGAATTGAACGCATAGGTATTAAGCTACAAAAATTAATTGAACCGTTGAGAAAACATTCAGAAATTTTTTCATTATCAAAACATTTTACTAATTCATCACGGATAAGTGATAATGGAACCAAATCTTCATATTTTGTCTCTATTCCAAACTTAATAATTTTATGCCATTGTTTACGTATAAATATAAGTATCGATTCAATTTCTTTATCATTTTGAAAAAAAGTATCTAATATATATTGACATAATGGTAACCATTCTATAATTTTTTTTTCTTGTTTAATCATATTTTTTAAAGTAACTAATGAATCAATAAATTGCGCAAGTTGTCCAGCTAATTTAGCTGATAATCCTCTACATTCATCATAAGGTAAAATTTTATTCCAAATTCCTAAATTACTATCCATAACATGACCAATTAACATTCTATTTAAACCGAAAGCCCATGTATTTTGTCCTGTAACTGGTAACTTTAATTCTGCAACATCTTCATCATTAAGTCCCCAGCGTATACCAGATTCATTAATCCATCGACGTAATAAAACTAACTCTTCATCTAAGATAAAAAAGCGATTTGCTATTACAGGCACTTCTAATAAAGAAAATACTTGTTCTGTAGTAAAACGACTTCGTAATAAATCAAGTAATGAGATAAAGACTTGTAAAATAGGATATGCATCTTTAAATTTTCGATCTGATATAGAAAAAGGTAGATAATGTTTATCTGATATATTACTAAAAACAGCTTGTATATAAGGTGTATAACTCTCAATATCAGCAACCATCACAATAATATCTTTTGGTGTTAGCGTATGATCTTCATCAAATAAATATAACAAATAATCTTGTAATACTTCAATTTCACGCTGTTTACTATGACATGAATGAAATATAAGTGATTTATCCTGTTTACTTAATTTCCTTTTTGATAAACTGTTACTATAATTTTCCTCTGTTAAATTAAATTGAGTATAATCTTTTAAATCTAAAATATCTTGTTGAATCTTATGTAATAAACAATCAGATTCTAAATCTACAAAAGTAAAAAATTGATTAGATTGCTCTAAGTTAGCAAGAAAGTAGAGATTATCACTCCCTAATTTACCCCAAGATTCTAATAATGGATTAGTTAAAAATTGTTTGTCTTTATTGTTAAAAAAAGTATTAAATGAGTTTTCTTTCTTAAAGTACCCAGCTAGATATCTATCTCGATAATTTTCTAACTTACATCTCTCAATCTTTATTGAAAAAACGTAATTTTCAATACCACCCCAATAATAACGACATGGATTAGTAAACATTAAATAAATATCTATATATTTCCCAAGAGCATTTAATATTTGTAAATAAACTGGCGGTAATGAAGGGATACCACATATAAATACGCGTTCTGGTAATCTACTAGATTGATGATGAACTTTATTAGTAATATATAAACTATCTATGAATTGTTTATAAAGATTTGCTATATGCCATTTAGGTTGATTAAGCTTTTTAGTATACTCAGTTAAAGCTAACCAAAGATGTTTTTGCCATTGTTGATTATTACTTAATCCCTTTATCAGTTGTTTGTTATCCCAGTTCTCTAACAATTCCGGGCGATAAATTAAATATTGATCAAATAAATTTGCAATATAAGATGATAGCTGATATAATTTTTTTTTATCTATATCATCATTTAGATATTTTTTAAGTTGTTTAAACTCTGTTTTGTATAACAATAAAGGTAAAATTATCATTAATTTCCAAGTTATTATTTTTTTTGTAAAAACACTTTCTTTCGGAATATCCGATAAAACTCGAGTAAACATATCCCAAATAAAAGTTGATGGTGATAAAAAAGAAATATTTGCTACAATTCCTAAGTTTTTTGCCAGTTCTATTTTTAGCCATTGAGCCATACCTGAACTTTGAATTAAAATAATTTCTTTTTCAAACGGATTTATAAGTGGCTTACTTTTAATCAAATTAGAAATTAGTTCTTTATGGATACTTAATTGATTAGAATGATAAATTTGTAGCATATGCTCTCCATAATAAACTATATATAATTATCATTATATAGTTATGAAATTCATTAATATAATGTCATTAAATATAATTAGTATTTACTTATAATTATTCTATTGTATTTATATCATGATAAAATAATTAATATTATAAGTATATTGTTGAGTTATATTAGGAATAATATAATCAATGTTTAACATATGAATTTAACATTTTTACTAATTTTAAAAAATATCTGTCAACCAAACTTACTATGTTATTTATATATAGATATAATATCTAATTTTTAGATTATGTACTTTTTTATTAAAAAACTAAATAATAAATAATTATCTTTGTATTATATTTATTAAAACAATTTATTAAATTCATAAGAACTTAGTGTTTTCTAATAAAATTATATAAATTTTAAATTAGTTTAAAATTAACAACTAATATTAAATATTCTTTAATATTAGTTTAAATTCTATCTGTTTTAAAAAAAATTTAATCTATTTTATAATTTATAATAAATTTTATTAATAAATGATAATATATATAATATTTTAATAAATTTATTACAATAAATATTTATTAATTGCTATTAATAAATATTTTCTTTTAGTAATAAAATTTATTAAAAACTAAATATATATGTTTTCAACATAGGTTTATTTATTAATAAAAATTTTATTTCCTTAAAATTTTAAATTTACTATAATTAAGATATACTGATAATAATGTATATATCAATTTATGATTAACTTCATTATTATATATTTTATACGTTTCCAGATTAATAACTATGTAAAGATAAAATTATAAAATCTATATTTCATTTTTTTTAACCTATAGTATGTCCTATTTAAATTAAAATTTATAATAAATGAAATAAATATAAGAATAATATATGTTTAATAACATCATATTTTTAGTAATTTCACTAGGTATTTTTTATACTATAAAAATAGTAACTTAAATTTAAAATATCTTTTTTATAAAATAAAAAAGAATTAAACACTTATAGTTTAATAACTATAAATTTTACATAATAAATTAATTTATTATGTCATTAGAATGAGTATAATAATGTTTTGCATAGGAAAGCATACTAGTTACTTATTCTTAATAAGAAGTTATAATTTAAATCATAAATTTTATATATAAATTTATGTATTTTATTATACTAGACTATATTATTTATAATAATTTTATTATTAAATAATCTTAGTTTTTATTATAAAATAAGAAAAAGTAATCAAAATATTTTTAGATTGATTAGTAAAGTATACTATAATCTATATATTATTATATCTGTTATTTTATGTAATAATAATATCTATATCTAATCGTAAACTTATATTTATATTTATAATGTAAATTATAAATTTTGTCTATCTAATTTGTTTTATATTATATTTTACTTATAATTAAATGTATATTAATATTTGAGATTAAATCTTATATAATTTAATTTATTACTTATCTTTAATAATTTAAATAAAATTTCTATACTATGAATAATTACAATAAACGATGTTACTTTACATAATAAAAAATTAAATTTACTTAATATCGATAATTTTAATATTTTATTAATTATTTTATAAATAGTAATAAACATTATTATTTGTAATTGAAATTAGAATTTCAATTACTTAAAATTCTTTTTTATACATGTTTCACAATGTGAAACATGTAATTAGAATATAATGCAATATTTATTTAAAATAAATAATAATCAAACTAGATAAAATAAAAATAAATTTATTAATGTAGATTTTAAAAATTAAATAAAAAAGATAGAAATATTTATTAGAGTTCTAATCTTTTAAAAATCTATTTATTTATTAATTTAATTTATATTTTAATTTAAAATAGTACTTAATATTATAGTTACTTTATTTCATATTGATTATTAAAATAATAAATAAAAATATTATATTGTAAATGGATATTTAATTGCAGAATGATATTGATAATCAATAACATTGAAATCATTACTACTAACCCAAGTTTCAATATCTTTTAGTGTTTTTATATTAGGATTAATAAATAATTTTGGTAAAGAATATGGAACACGCTTTAATTGAATATCACGCATAATAGGAAGTTGATTTTCATAAATATGAGAATTTACTATTTTATGGTAAACTTTACCGGCTTCGTGACCTGTAATTTGAGCGATAAGTGCTAATAAAACAAAACATTGAATTTGATTAAAATTTAATCCTAAAGGAACATCACAACTACGTTGATAAGAAGTTAAATAAAGAGTGTTACCCAACAAAGAAAAAGTATGAGTATGCATACAAGGACGTAAACAACCTAATTCAAATTCGCCAGGATTATAAAAAGTAATTATTTCAGCACGATCATCTATTCCAGCTGAAAGATTATTAATTATTTTTTGTAACTGATCTAAATAATTACCATCTGGTTGACGCCATGAACGTCCCTGAACACCATAAACTCGACCCATGTCATCTTTACCTTTACGATTAGGATTATTAATCCATTCTTGATTTTCATTTGCATTAGCATTCCATGTATTACAACCAATATTACGAAATTGTGCAGCGCTAGAATAACCCCTTATATAACCTAACAATTCAGCAATAGCAGACTTATAAAAGCTTTTACGAGTAGTAATTAAAGGAAACTGATTATTTGCAACATCATATTCTAAATCAACATTAATAACTGTTAGACAACGTACTAATGTACGTTTATTTTCTACCCACTGGCCCTCGTCAATAATACGTTTGCATAAATTCAAATATTGATTCATTATTACTACTCAAATAAAATCTATTATTTATTTTAAAATTTAATTAAATCTTATTAAAAAATCTTTAATCCTCTTCATTCTAATTTTCTAATAATTAAATAATTTATATAAAATTATTTTTACACTAATATCATTATAAAAATACCAATAATAATCATAGGAATTGATAAAATTTGTCCCATACTCATACCGTAAAATAGTCCTAACTGAATATCTGGTTGACGAAAAAACTCAACAAAAATACGAAAAATACCATAACAAATTAAAAACAAACCAGACGTACTTCCAATTGAGCGCGGTTTAAGAATAAATAAATTCAAAATAATAAATAAAATAACTCCTTCAAGAAACATTTCATAAAGCTGAGAAGGATGCCTTGGCAATATACCATATTGATCCAAAATAGGAATTAAAGAGAGGTCTTGAATAGCAAGATTAATATCTTCTACTTTAGAACCTGGAAATAACATCGCCCATGGAGTATTTAATGTTACACGTCCCCAAAGTTCACCATTGATAAAATTACCAATACGTCCCATCCCTAATCCAAATGGAATCAATGGCACAATAAAGTCAGAAAGTTGAAAAAAATAACGATTAGTCTTATGTGAATAAAACCAAATAGCACATATTACGCCAATTAAACCTCCATGGAAAGACATTCCACCATCCCAAATTTTAAACAAATATAAAGGATTACTCATAAAATAATGAAAATTATAAAATATAACATAACCAAATCGTCCGCCAATGATAACACCTAAAAAGCATAAATATAGCAGGTTTTCAACTTCATTTTTTGTCAAATTACAATTTGATTTACTAGATCTACACTTTCCTAACCATAAAGCAAAAATAAATCCAACTAGATACATCAAACCGTACCAATAAAAAGATATCGGACCAATAGAAAATATAATAGGATCGATATTAGGAAAAATAATATAACTATTATTCATGATTATTTATATTCTTTAATTTTATAAATCTTAATAAAACTTAATGATTGTATAGTATTAAAAATTAAATAATATTATAATTAACAATTTATCATTAAATTTAATTAGATACCTTTTAATAAATAAATATCTTTAAAAAAATAAATTAAATGGATAGTTTTACTATTAAAAATGCAACAATCAATAAAACTATAAAAATTAACTATTAAGTAGTAATATGCTTTATTTTATAAGTAGATTTTTTTAATTTATTTAAACTACCATTACGTTCATATGCAGAACTCTTATCTAGTATTGTTTCTCTACTTTGTAGAGACATAACCATAGGAGCAAATTCTTTCATAACAAGTCGATAAACATCGCGTTTAAAAAATATAACTTTACGAATAGGATACCAATAACTTACCCAACGCCATCTATCAAATTCAGGTGTTTTACTTATTTTCATATTAATATTTTTCTCATTACAAATCAATTGTAACAAAAACCAGCGTTGCTTTTGCCCAATACAAACTGGTTTTATATCCCAACGTACAAATCGTTTTGGTAATTTATAACGCAACCAATTTCTGGTAGATGTTAATATTTTAACATCTTTAGAATCTAATCCAATTTCTTCGAACAATTCCCGATACATTGTTTGTTTTAGCGATTCTTCAGGATTAATACCACCTTGAGGGAACTGCCATGAATGCTGTCCAGATCGGCGAGCTAATAATAACTGACCTTGCTGATTACAAATCACAATTCCTACATTTAGGCGATAGCCGTCATTATCAAGCATCTAACTACCTCATTAAAAATTTGAAAGATAGTTTACTATTTCATAGTATTCTATATTGTAAACCTTTATTAAATATAGTATTTGTAATTATAAGATAAAACCTTATAATAAGATTATCATAATATAATGATAGTTAATTATAAATTTCATTAATAATTAGATATGAAAACTAGGTTAACTTGATACAATTGATATAGATATAAAGATTTTTACCTACTTTAAAATCATTTATTCATAAACGAAATATTTTTATTATTTTATATTTTCAAATCATATAGTATTATTTTTATTTAATTGTATATGTGGAGAAATCACTATTGAAGAATATATTACTTAAAATTATTAGTTTTATCTTAATTTATTGTCCATTTTTTTTTCTGGAAGCAAAACCTATAATAACTATTTATACTCATGATTCCTTTATTGCAGACTGGGGGCCAGGTCCTATAATAAAACGTTCTTTTGAAAAAATATGCATATGTAAACTAAAGCTAATTAGCTTAAATGATGGAGTAATGTTATTAAATCGACTCAGAATGGAAGGAAAAAATAGTCCAGCTGATATTGTTCTCGGACTTGATAATAACTTAATTGATATGGCAAATAAAACTGGATTATTTATTAAAAGTAAAATTGATATAAGTCAACTTAATTTACCTATAAAATGGGAAGATACTATTTTTATTCCATATAATTACGGTTATTTTGCTTTTATCTATGATAAAAGAAGAATTAATGAAATACCTAAAAGTTTTGATGAACTTATTAATAGTTTGCAACCTTTAAAAATTATTTATCAAGATCCACGTACCAGTACACCAGGTTTAGGATTATTGCTTTGGATACAAAAACTTTATGGAAAAAAAAGTACAGAAGTTTGGCAAAAAATATCTAAAAAAACCGTAACCGTCACAAAGGGATGGGGTGAATCATATGGATTGTTCTTGAAAGGTGAAAGTGATTTTGTACTAAGTTACAGCTCTTCACCAGCTTTTCATCTTTTAAATGATAAAAAAAATAATTATGCTGCAGCATTATTTAATGATGGTCATTATATTCAAGTTGAAGTGGCAGCACAATTAGCAACTAGTAAACAACCTGAAATAGCTCAACAATTTATGCAATTTATGTTATCATCAAAATTTCAAGAAACATTACCAATAAAAAATTGGATGTATCCAGTAATTAATATACCATTACCTAATATTTATCAAAATATACCACTACCAAAAAAAACATTGCAATTTAATTCAGAAGATATTACTAAATATCGTAATCAATGGATTTATTTATGGCAAAATGCTGTCATAAACCAATAGGAAGTTCACTTTGGCCTGGTATATTCGTATCATGCTTGTTGATCACTATTATTGCAGTAACTTTTAGTACTTTATGGTTATATTCACCTCAAATAATTTGGCTAAAATTTCTTAATGATAGTTATTTATGGCACGTTCTTATCTTTACATTTTGGCAAGCATTGTTGTCTACTTTATTATCTGTTGTCCCTGCGATATTTATAGCTAAATCTCTTTTCCGACGTGATTTTCCAGGACGTATACTATTTTTACGATTATGTTCAATGATATTAGTATTGCCAACATTAATTGTTATTTTAGGTATATTAACAGTTT
The DNA here is from genome assembly GCA_052171275.1 of Arsenophonus sp. GTDB lineage: Bacteria > Pseudomonadota > Gammaproteobacteria > Enterobacterales > Enterobacteriaceae > Arsenophonus. Next base: position 1,917,416 of record CM125795.1, read on the forward strand.
ATGGTCGGATGGGATGGGTATCTCAATTTTTTCAGTGGTTAGATACTAATTATCAATTCACTCCTTATGGTTTAAAAGGTATATTACTAACACATATTTTTTTTAATTTACCATTAGCTATCCGGATGTTATTGTTATCGTTAGAAAGTATTGCTGTTGAACAACGCCAACTTGCAGTACAATTAGGAATAAATAAATGGAAATATTTTTGTATTGTTGAATGGCCTTATCTTATTCGTCAAATTTTATCAACATCTTCTCTTATTTTTATTCTTTGTTTTACTAGTTTTACCACTACTCTTGTTCTTGGTGGAGGACCCTGACACAACGACAATTGAACTAGCAATTTATCAATCATTAAATTATGATTTTGATTTAAATAAAGCAGCATTACTTGCATTGATTCAACTTTTTTGCTGCTTAATATTAGTAGTATTAAGTAAAAAATTAAATGTAATTTTTTACTTTAGTACTAATCGTCAATTTCGATGGAAAAATCAAGATGACGATAATCAATGGTATAAGTGGTTGGATATTATATTGATTAGCATTACAATAATTTTTTTAATCTTACCTTTATTAGCGATAATTATTAATGGTTTAAATTTAAGACTACTCAATGCTTTACGAGAACCATATTTATGGAAAATATTTATTAATTCTATTTTTATTGCTATTAGTGCTGGCGTGATTTGTATTATTCTTAGTATGATGCTGATTTGGAGTGGGCGTGAATTGCAATTTCGACAATCAATACTACTACATAAAACTATTGAATTAAGTACATTATTAATACTTTCTATGCCAGGTATAGTCTTAGCAACTGGTTTATTTTTATTATTAAATAATACTATTGGTTTAATAGATTATTCACCTTATAGTTTAATTATATTAATGAATGCTTTAATGGCTATTCCATATGCTTTCAAAATATTAGAATATCCGATGTACGATTTATTTGAACGCTATAATTTATTGTGTCTTTCACTTCAAATTAAAGGTATAAATCAATTAACTCTAATTGAATTGAAAGTTTTAAAAAACGAAATAGGACAAGCCTTCGCTTTTGCTTGTATATTATCAATAGGTGATTTTAGTATCATATCACTATTTGGTAATGAAAATTTCCGCACTTTATCTTATTATCTTTATCAGCAATTAAATTCTTACAATAATAATAATGCAGCAGTTACTGCACTGTTATTATTGTTGCTTTGTTTTGGTTTATTTAGTTCATTAGAGTATTTATCAGGAAAAAAACATGATTAAATTAGATCATCTTCTCTATTGTTATAAACATTTAAAAATGCAGTTTAATTTTCATATAAATAAAGCAGAGAAGGTTGCTATATTAGGACCTAGCGGCGCAGGAAAGAGTACTTTATTAAATTTAATTGCAGGATTTCAATATCCGGAAAAAGGTGAAATATGGCTAAATAATAAAAATCATACAACTACTTCACCTATAAAACGTCCAGTTACAATTCTTTTTCAAGAAAATAATTTGTTTTCTCATTTAACTGTTTGGCAAAACATCGCATTAGGTATTTCAGCAAATTTACGTTTAAAAAAACCTCAACATCATTTGATAAACCAGATCATAGAACAAGTATCTCTTGAAAATTGCATAACTAGTTTACCTTCTGAAATATCTGGAGGTCAACGCCAACGTACTGCATTGGCACGTTGTTTAATTCGTCAAAAACCAATTTTATTGTTAGATGAAGCATTTTCTGCTTTTGATCCAGTATTACGTAATGAAATGTTGATATTACTTAAACAAGTATGCAATGAACGTCAATTAACATTACTAATTATTTCCCATAGTTTAGAAGATGTTAGTCAAATAGCAAGTAGATCTATTGTTATAGTAAATGGAAGAATTACTTATAATGACCAACTAGATAAACTGATTGATGGATCAATTCCAGATAGCATACTATTTGGTATATCGAATTCTTAATATTTGCTTATTAAAATATAAGTTAAAAAATATTAGTTTTTTAATATATTTATATATATTATATTATATTTCATATAATTTTAATTTTTATTAAAAATCATTTTTCTATAAAATAGATATTCTTTATAATTTTATTAAGTATAGATTAATTTATCATCTTTGTTTCAAAACGACTTTAATATTAAAAAGAAAAACTTTTTAAAAAAATTTTTTTATATAAATATTTATTAAATATTTATTATATAAATATTTAATAAATATTTAATTTTTTATTAACAATATTTCTTTTTAGTTATCAATAAAAATGAATTTTTATTTAAATAATTAAAATATTTAATATACTTTTATAAAAAAATTTTATATATGTTAAAAACAATTATTATATTAAAAGATAATTTTAAATAATATTTAATTTAATAAAAATTTAATATATAAATTAAATTAGTTTATTACATAATAGATATAATATTCCCGTTGAATATAAAATTATTACTAATCTTAATATTTAATTTTACTAATTATATATATTGATATATTAAAATTAATATATGTGAAATTGAATTTTACTTTACATATAAATTATATATCATTAATAATTCTTTTAAAAAATAAATAATAATTTTACTTATATAGAATATTTATCTATAATTATTAATAAAATCTTAAAATAAATTTATATTAATTCAAATAAATATTTTTTAACAATATGTTGTTTTAAGAAAGATATTTATTGATTACTTATAAGATTATTTGTAATTTTTTATACAAACTATAGTTTATTTTTAGTTTAATTTTATTAAAATAAATTAAAATTAATAAAATATTTCATAGCTATAACTAATACTAAAATTGTTGATAAATTTTATTTCAATATTATATATAATAATTATTTTTTTTAAAAAGAAATAATTAATTCTTTAATATTAATTAAATATATTGGTTTAAATTCTCATATTAATCTTTGTTAAATTAAATAATAAATAGATATTTTAATAAAATAAAATATCTATTTATAATAAAATTATATAAATAATAAAATTATTATTTTATTTTTTTTAAAAAAATATTAACCTTACAATAATATAATAACATTAAAAAATTACTTTCATAAATGATTATTATCTTTAATAATATAAAATCATTAAAAATGTTATTTTATTATTAATATAATTATCTTAATTTAAAATAAATAACTTATATTCTATAAATATATGTATAAATTAGCTAAAATTTAGCATTACTTCTTAATTAATTATTTATAAAATAACAAAAAAAATAAAATTTAAATTTTATTTTTTAATCTTAGTAAAACTATTAATAATAGTATAATTATATTATTTTCATTTTTAGAAAAAATCGTCATTTATTTTTAATAAAAAATAAGATAATTTATATGCATTATTATAATGAAATATAAACTCATCAATATTTATATGAATATTTGTAATTGATAGTTTATAGTATAAAATAAAACGATAACATACTTTATTTTACTATTGGAACTCTTATAAATTTAAGGAAGAAATTAATATTCAAAATATATTTTGATAACAAATTAAGATTTGATTAATAATTTGGTTGATTTTAATAAAAAACTTAATAGATAATACAATATTTTATATGGTTTATTATTTATATTTTATTATAAAAAATCACTATTCAATCATAAAATTAATTTGATATTATTTATTAAGTTAAGAAATTTAATTATCAAAATTAATTTCATTAATAATGATTTTGATTAAGTAAATTATTAAAAATATTGATAATAATTCATCAATGATTTTATTTGTAAAGTTATTAAACAAATTCAGATTAATTCAATCTAAATATATAAAATAAAAATTAATTAATTAAGTAAAATACTAAATTATATTATCTTATATTTTTATATAAAATAATTTTGATAAAAATCACTCTTTAATTATATATTTAAAACTAATTTTAATATTTTAACTATAAATAGCTTATTATGAATTATTATTTTTCGTAAAATGCTTATATAACTAAGGTATTAATGTAGTTAAGTGTTTTATAATAAAAAAATTATTTTAAATAATTTTATTTTATTAAAAACAAAATAATAATTAAAATTACTAGTATATTTATATATAAAAGATTAGTTATTATTAGATAATAGATTTTTTCTATTAATACAACAGATAAATATATAAAATAAGAATATAAAGTATAACTTAATCGAATTTTATTTTAAATTAATTAATCTTTAATACATCAGTTAGTAACTTATTAATGAGAAAATCTTCTATTCTAATTATTTTTTAATCGAAAGTATTTTTCAATTAAGTTAGTTTATTAATAAAAATAATTAAGAATAATCATTCTAAATAAAAATAAATAATTATTTAAACTTAAATATTAGAAGTTAATGATCTTTTCTCCAAAAAATGAGAAAACTATATATTACTTTATTTTAAAGACTATATTTAGATAATAAAATATCTAATTCATCAAATAATATTTAGTTATTTTTAACTTATTTTTTTAACCTTAATTTACTTAATAAAGTAATTGTTATTTCTATCATAATTTTAATAATATTTTGATATTTAAAATAAAAATACTTTGTAATTAAAAGTTTTACTAAAATTATTTAACTTATATTGATTTTAATATAAGTTAAATATTATTAATTGTAGTATTAAATTAAATATATCATTTATTATAAGTAATATCAATAAAATTGATTAAGAATTTAATTTTAATTTAATACATATTACTGATAATTTAAAATATTTCTTTAAGTTCTATATAATAGATATTATCACTAATTTAAAATAAAAACTTTATTATTATAAAAGTTATATTAAAATATCTTTATATCTAGTTTTTTTTAATCTTTTTCAAAAAAATCATGATATTACTTTTAATTTTAAATTAAAAACTTTTTATATAAAAATTATTTTGTTAACAATAAATAGTTATTTATAATAATATTTATTATATTTTTCTGATAAAAATCAAAAGTTATTTATAGTATAATTAATAAAAAATAAAACATTATTAATCAATTAATTTACTTTATATAATTGAAATATATTCAATAAAATAAAAATTAATTACTTTCTGATATCACCAATATTAATTAATATTATAATTCCAATTTTAAAAAAATATTAATTTCAGTAAACTAGATTAAATTTAAAATTTAAAATCTTCATAATATGATATCAATAACTATATTAATAGTAATATATTAATAAACATAATCAAAAAAAATATCTTATATATTAAAGATTTTTTAAAACTAATATAGAAAAACAAATATGGCGATCATAAAATATAAAGATAAATTAAACTATATAAAACATTTTTATTAAAATTTTATGAATTATAAAGATTGAAGTTTTATTAATTTTATTATTATTTATAATAAATTAAGTGATATTAAATATAAATAAAAAACTATTATTTAATATTTATTAATCTAATTATAGATTATAATCACTATATATAGTAAAATTACTACTTATCTAATATTTTAAGATTATTTTTAAACAACTTATTTTATTTAAAATAAAACCTAAATATAATTACATATCTATATAATTTTATAAAAAGATAAAAATATATTATTAATAATACATACAGTACACCATTACAACTATTGATAACAAATAAACAATCTTAAAATAATATTTTATGATTATTATTAAAATGATCTTAAAAGCAATAAATATACTTATAAGATCTAAAAAAATAAAATAAACTAAATTATAATTATGATGCTTAATAAAAGCATAAAAGTAAAAAATTTTTTTATAAAAGAAAATATTAAAAATCTATTAAATGAAGTTTTTGTATTTCATTGATAACAAAAAAAATTATTTATAAACCTATATAATATGTAATTAACTAAATTTTATATTAAATGAAAATATGTTTATGCTTAATAAGCATAAATTTTTATCTCTATATAAATAGTATTTGATTATAAAAATAGTACTTCTTAAACTTATCATAATAATATGTTATTTAAATTTTAATATATTATGTATTTATTTATTTCATGATAAGATATAAGATTGGATTTATAATAAATTTTATGTTTACGAAGAGATGATAATATATTTTATATTACGTCCATAATTAACATATAAAAACTTTATATTACTCATCAATAATTTATGAAATATCTATTTATATTTTTAATTAATAAAATATTTTTAATTAATAATAATTTATTTTAATCAATACTTATATTATAGTTTATTTAAATTGATGTTCTTTTTTAATTAAATCGTAAGCTGCTTGAATTGATTGTGTTTTTTTTTAGAAATTTCTATTATTTCTTTTGATAATCCTTTAGCAACTAATTTATCTGGATGATATTTAGCCATTAATTTAAGATAAGCATGTTTAATTTTAATTTTTTCATCATTAAATTTAACACCTAATATCTTATAAGCATCATCTAATTTTAGTTCTTGAGTAGTATGAGTATACAAATTTGAATTATAATAATATTTATTATTATAGTTAAACTCTTGATTACTATTAATCATATCCAAAAATTTCTTAAATTTTAAAAGTGGAATATCTAGTTCTTCTGCAATTATAAATAGCACTTTTTGTTCATCTGGATGTAAATTATTATCAGAAAAAGCAGCTTGTATTTGAATTTCTATAAATGTCTGAATAAGATCAAATCGATAAAAATAAGTTCGACGTAATTTTTTTATCGTTTCTCTTAATAAAAAATCTCTTTCTTTACCTTTTTTAAAAGCATTTTTAGCTAAAATCCTATCATTACCGTACAAACGCATTCTATCCATCAAATCTGTTGCTAATTTAATATCAACTTCAGTAATCTTACCTTTTGCTTTAGTTAAATGACCTAAAATCTGAAATGTACTAATAAAAAAAAATGCATGTTTATTTAATCTTAGATCATCACTTATTTTTTCTAATTTTTTAGACTCAAGTGCTTTATCATATATATAACCAATAATAAAACCGATTATAATACCAAAGATATGAGTACCAGACATAATCCCAAATATAACACCAATTATTTTTCCGAAATATTGCATAAATTTATTAATTCCAAAATGTCATGAGTATAGTTTTGCATTATCATGCTATTCATTCTATTCTATCTTTAATAACTTTAATATAGATTAATAGTATTATATATACAATAATTGTTAAATTAGTTAATTTATTTAACCTTTATATACGCAATAATATTAATAAAGGAACTACATAAAAGAATGAAAAAAAATTTTTTTTTAACACTGCTTGTTACTATGTTTTATATAACTATTCATACTAAAAAAGCGTATTCTAATTTAACAGAGCAAGAACAATGTATACTATTAACACCGATGTATATTAAACCGATTATTAAAGCTAATCAAAATAATACATCTATCTATATCACCTCAAAAAATATGGTTAGTGAATATCCTTATTTCATGAAGTATAGTGGTAATGTAAATATTCAATACGGCAATCAAATTATTACAGCTAATGAGGTTGAATTAATCCAAAAAAAGATTAGAAATAAAAAATCATTACGTACAATAATAGCAACCGGAAATATACATTATAGTGATCAAAAAATAAGCTTAAATGGTCAAAAAGCATGGTTAAATCTAAATAATAAAGATGCTGATATAGAAAAAGCTAACTATTTTATATTTGGACGCCATGGTCGCGGTTATGCGAATAAAATAAAATTACGAGATAAAAATCGCTATACTATTTTAGAAAAAGGCATGTTTACTACTTGCCATACAAATAATAATATTTGGAGCATTGTTGGCTCAGAAGTTATTTTAGATCATGAAAAAGAAGTTAGTAAAATATGGAATGCTCAATTTCGTATTGCTAATATACCAATTTTTTATAGTCCTTATTTAGAATTACCAATTGGAAATAAGCGTCGCTCCGGTTTACTATTACCTAATGTTAATTACTCTAAAATTTCAGGATTAAACTTTGAATTACCTTTTTACTGGAATATTGCTCATAATTACGACTTAACTATTACGCCTCAATTTATAAGTTCTCATGGCTTAAAAATAAGTAATGAATTTCGTTATATTACTATCACTGGAGATGGTATCGTTGTTATTGATTGGCTAAAACATGACCAAAATCATTTTAAAGATAAAAATAGCGGAAAGCATCTAATTCGTGGTAGCAATGATAGATGGCTTTTATATTGGGATCATTCTAGTATTCTTAATAAAGTATTTCGTTTTAATATTAATTATAAAAAAGTAAGTGATTCAGAATATTTTACTGATTTTACTTCTAAATATGGTAATAGTACTGACGAATATACTATACAAAAATTTAGTATAGGATATACAAAACATAACTGGAATTTAACATTAACAGATAAACAATTTCAAGTTTTTTTTAATTCATCCAATACCGAAGTTTATAAAACTAAACCACAATTAGATATTAATTTTTATAAGAATAATATTGGACCATTTGATTTTAAAACTTATGCACAAATATCACGTATTACTAGTACTGGAAATAATAATCCTAATGTTATACGGTTACACATCCAACCAGAACTAAATATGCAATTATCTAATAATTTAGCAAACATGATTAATACATTAAAACTAATGGCAACTTATTATAATCATAATATTACAATAAATACATCTAATAAAAAAATAAAAAAACAAGTTATTCGTATTTTACCATTATTAAGCTCTAATATAAAATTCCATTTTAAAAATAATTTGTTGGCAAATAGTAATTTTATACAAATACTTGAACCTTGGGTTCAATATCTTTATATACCTTACAGTAATCAAAATAACATTAATAATTATGACTCATCATTATTGAAAGTTGATTATAATGGCTTATTCCGTGAATATATCTATAGCGGAATAGATCGTATTGCTTCTTCTAATCGATTGTCTATCGGTATTGCTACGCGCATTTATGATAAAACATTAATTGAACGCTTTAATTTTTCTATCGGACAAATATATTACTTTAAGTATCCAAGAACTAGTAACTCTGATTTACCTATTAAAAATCAAAGTGATACTGGAATATTATTGTGTTCTGGTGAGACTTACTTAAGACTAACGGATAAATTAGGATTGCGTGGTAAACTACAATATGACAAACGTTTTACTTATAGAACTATTGGTAATTTAGCAACAGAATATCGTTTTGATTCTGATAGATTTTTTCAGTTAAACTATCGTTTTGTTCATCTTCCTTATATTAAAGAATCTATTAAAAATTCTGTAAATATTCAAAAAGAAATTTCACAAATAGGGACAATAGTAAATTGGCCATTAGGTAACAATTGGAAATTCATTGGTTCATATTATCATGATATGAAAAAAAAACAACCTGTAAGTAGACTAATTGGTTTACAGTATAGAACTTGTTGTTGGTCTATTAATATATCCTATGAGCGTAAAATTATAGGTTGGCAACAATTAAAATTTATTAGTGATTATGATAACAAATTATCAATTAATATGGAACTAAAAGGTTTAAATAATCACCACAACTTCGAAAGTAAAAATATAATTACTAATAATATTTTACCATATCATCAAAGAACTTTATAAAATTGATATTTTTATCTGTTGAAAACAAAATATAAAATAGAATCAAATCGTAATATTATAATTAAAGAAAATGAGAATTTTATGAATTATTGGAGAAAGAAGATTATTGGGTTTTTCTTTATAATCCATAGTACTACAACATTAGCTGAATCAGAACAACTTGATAAAATAATTGCTATCGTTAACGATGATATTATACTACACAGTAGTATAGAAAATTTGATAAATATAGCAAAAATAAGAAACAAAAATATAAAAAAACAAATTATAAATGAAAGTACATTACGTTCTCAAATATTAGAACGATTAATTACAGATAAAATTATACTTCAAATAGCTGAAAAAATACAGATCGAAATTCCAGATCAAACAATAGATCTTAATATAACTAATATTGCTAAACAAAATGGATTAACGTTTAACCAATTACAAAAACAATTGTCAATGATTGGTATCAATTTTAAAAATTATCGTGACGATATTCATAGAGAAATTATTATTTCAGAAGTAATTAACAATGAAGTTCGTAGACAAATTATAATTTTACCACAAGAAGTTGATTCATTAGTTACTCAACTTAATTCAGAAATTAAGAAAGATAGTAATATTAACTTAAGCCATATTATGATTCCATTATCAAAAAATCCAACTAATAAAGAGAATAAATCAGCAATAGATGAAATAAAAAAAATTTTTTTAAAATTAAATCAAGGTGCTGATTTTACTAAACTTTCTATTACTTATTCTATCAATAAAAATACTTTAAAGAATAGAAAAATAAGTTGGAGTAAAATTGAAGAATTGCCAAATATCTTTGCTAAACCTATTCAATATGCAAAAAAAGGTGATATCATAGGGCCTATACGCTCTAACATTGGATTCCATATTTTAAAAATTAATGATATACAAAATACTAATATTCCTATTCCAATTTTTGTTATTGAGGTTAAAGCACGCCATATCCTTATTAAATTATCACCAATCATAAATAATAAAGAAGCAAATAAAAAAATAAAACAAATCGCTAAACAAATTGAAATAGGTGAAATGACCTTTAGCGATGCGGCAAAAAAATATTCACAAGATCCTGGTTCTGCATTTAGTGGTGGTAAACTTGATTGGAATATACCTAATTTTTATGATCCAGCATTTCGTGATGGCTTAATGACTTTAAGTAAAGGTGAAGTAAGTAAACCAATCCGTTCTTCTCTTGGTTGGCATCTTATTAAGCTTGAAGATATTCGGCAAGTTGATAAAACTGATGTAGTATACAAAGATCGAGCATATCGTATATTATACGATCGTAAATTTAAGGAAGAAGCACGAATTTGGTTACAAAAACAACGCGCATTTGCTTATGTAAAAATTTTTAATTAAGGTAATTTATAATATCTTTATGGAAGAAATAATTAAAACTATTGTTATTACCTCTGGTGAACCAGCTGGAATAGGTCCTGATCTACTGATACAAGTTGCTCAACAAAAATGGCCTGTTAGATTAGTTGCTTGTGTGGATCCAAATCTCTTGATAATTAGAGCTAATCAACTTAACTTAAAATTAAAATTAAATATTTATTCATCTGAGTTAAAAAATAGTAACCAAACTGCTAAATCATTATTAGTTTTGCCTATAAGATTACCGATATCAGCAAAAGCAGGTGAATTAAACAAACAAAATAGTTCTTATGTGATAGAAACACTTAGTCGAGCATGTGATGGTTGCATGAATAACGAATTTTTAGCATTAGTCACAGGTCCTGTACATAAAGGAATCATCAATGACGCAGGTATTCCATTTAGTGGACATACTGAATTTTTTGCAAAAAGAACTAAAACAAAAAAAGTCGTAATGATGTTAGCTGCAGAAAGATTACGTGTTGCACTTGTAACAACGCATTTACCACTAAAAAAAGTCCCATATGCAATTACTTTTAAAAGTTTAGAGAAAGTTATTTATATTTTAAATGATGAATTAAAAAATAAATTTGGCATTAAAAAACCAACTATTTATGTTTGTGGATTAAATCCTCATGCTGGTGAAGGAGGATATATTGGATCTGAAGAAATTGATACTATTATTCCAGTTATAAAAAAATTGAGTAATGAAGGATTACGACTTTATGGGCCATTTCCAATCGATACTATATTTCAACAAAAATATATAAAACAAGCTGATGTAATTTTAGCTATGTATCATGATCAAGGATTACCTATATTAAAACACCAAAATTTTGGATATGGAGTAAATATTACACTAGGGTTACCATTTATTCGTACATCTGTTGATCATGGTACAGCGATTGAACTTGCAGGAAGCGGTAAAGCAAATGTAAATAGCTTTATAACTGCTTTAAAATTAGCTATTAAGCTGATAGAAAATAATAATGAATAAACGAATATATCAGGGACATTTTGCCCGTAAACGCTTTGGACAAAATTTTTTAATTAATCAATTTATTATTAATAATATAGTTAGTGCTTTTAATCCAAAACCTAATCAAGCTATCGTTGAAATTGGTCCTGGTTTAGGTGCTTTAACATTAATTATCAGTAAATATACAGATAATATGACTCTAGTAGAGTTAGATCGTGACCTTGCTGTACGTTTATTAGCACATCCTAAACTTAGTAATAAAATAACAATTTTACAAAATAATGCAATGACAATCGATTTTACAAAAATATATGAAAAAATGGGTCAACGTCTTAGAATATTAGGTAATCTTCCTTATAATATTGCAACATCTTTAATATTCTATTTATTTACTTATATTAATATTATTGATGATATGAACTTTATGTTACAAAAAGAAATTGTTAATCGTCTGATAGCAAAACCAAATACAAAAGCATATGGCCGACTTAGTATTATGACACAATATTATTGTAATATAATTCCTATTTTAACAGTACCATCATCAGCTTTTATACCAGTGCCAAAAGTAGATTCAGTTGTAGTACGGTTAGTTCCTCATCAATATAATCCTTATCCTATTTGTGATGTCAGCTTATTAAGCCTCATTACCACACAAGCATTTAATCAACGACGTAAAATTGTTAAGAATAGTTTAAATAATTTATTTAGTATTAATAATTTTGAACAATTAAATATTGATCCAAACTGGCGTGCAGAAAATGTTTCAATAGAAAATTATTGTAAATTAGCTAATAAATTAGCTTATCTCACAATATTTTAAGGTAATATATTTTAGAAATATTTTATTAAATAAACTTAATATCTTATCTTTAAAACCTTAAATTTTTTATATTAAAATAAATATATTAGTAAAATAACTCTAATTTATTTTTACCAAAATCTTCATATTAAAAACATTTATTATACTCAATATACATAATAAATTGACATTGTGATAATAAATTAATATAAACTGATAATATATATTAAAGTGGATATGACTATAGTAATTATAGAATGGATTATAACTATATATTTATATAGATAAATATATAGTTATAATTTATATACATACTAGTGATTCTATTATAAAAAACACTATTAAAAATAAAAAAATATTATTAGATAATATCAAATTATAATTATTTCTCTTTAATTTTTTATTATTTTATCTTTTATTATTATTAAAACCATAAACTAATTATATTTATCTATATTATAATTAGATATTAAGAATTTTTTTTCATAAACTTTTAATTCTCATATATTCAAGTGAATTTAAGTAAAATATTTCATAGGTTAAATCTAATCTAATCTAATCTAATCTAATCTAATTGTTATCGATCGTATTTTTATTAAAATTTAATTTTATATGAAAAGATTAAATTTATTTATAAAAATGTATATTTTTTAAAAAAATAATCGTTATTCTATCGAATATATATAACAATATTAATTTTAATAACTAAAAAGATAAACTTAAAATTACTTTAAACCACTGATATTGACAAATTAATTAATTGAGAAATATTATTTATAATAAAATAAACAATAAAATCATCATAATAAATTTTGTAATTTTATATCAATGAAATATATTAATAATTCAAATATATATTAAATAAGTAGAGATTATTTTATTACTAATATTTATTCTCTATTCATTAATTATATTTATCGATAAATATAAAATTATTAATTACATAAATTAAACTGAGAGAATTATACTCTTTACATTTTAGTACTAATATTATAACTCGTATATATTCATAATTTAATTATGAATAATTAAATCTAATAATAAAAATAAATATGAAATACATTATTAATTTTAAAAAATTTGTTTTTTTTGATTTATATTTTACAAGTATTTCATTTAAAAATCTGTTATTAATTTAATAATTTAAATTCAATAGAATAAAATAACAATTTTATAAACTTTATAAGTTTAATGCTTATTTTACTATAAAATACTTCATTAAATAAAAATAATACAATCTATTTTCTATAAAATAGATTTATAAAAAATAAATAATAAAATGATTATTTATATTGTATAGCAAAGTACTATTGATTAATAATCAACAAATTAATTAATTTTATTTTAAATAATAAATATATTTTTTTTAAAATATTTTTAATTAAATTATTTTTAATAAAATATATAAATTTAATTTATATATTCGTGCTTTTATATATTTAAAATAATTAAACTTAAATTTAAGATAAAATATATATATATTTATCCTTAATTTTTATTTTTATTATCAGTGATTATTAAAATTAAAAAGAACGTTCTAATATCTCAAAACAATAATCATAAGAATTCTTCTTATCTGCTTTATGATACTCATTAAATACGGATTTCCATTCGTTAATATTATAAAAAGGAAAATAAGTGTCGCCAATCACTTCCAAATCTACATGTGTTAAGTAAAGCCTATTTGATATAGGTAAAAATAATTCATAAATCTTCCTACCACCTATAATCATTATTTCTTCTACTATTCCTGCTGCAACTAACGCTTGATCAATTGAATTAACCCAAACAATATTCTCATGATCTTTATCATGATGAGTGTTGCTAATAATAATATTTAAACGTTCAAGTAAAGGTTTACCTATAGATTCGTAAGTTATACGCCCCATTATAACTGGCTTATTTAATGTAATACGTTTAAACCAAGCTAAATCAACAGATAATATCCATGGTATACTTTTTTGAAACCCAATTACTTTATTAGATGATATTGCTGCAATTATACTAATATTCATTATATTACTACTTTATTATAAAATAAAATTGAATGTATTAAAATCAAAAAATATGATTTCTATTTAATAAATAGAAATTTTATAAAAAAAGTTAAATTATAAATTTATATAAATAGTTCATTTTAAATAAAAACAACATAAATCACAATAGGATGATATAATATTAAATATTGTTATAATTAATCAAATAATTTATTTTTCTTTAAAAATAAATTAAATAGACTCATTTATTATTATTTAGATAATTTAACTTTTATCAGATTTTTCTAAGTTTTTATTAAAGTATAAAAAAGTAAAATAATCATAAAATAGTTGTAACATGTTATGAATAATTAACCATATTAATTTATCTAAACTGTATATTTTTAACCATAGCTATATAGACCTGAGATAAAACCATCATTATTAATAATCTTAAAATAACTCCTTTAATATGAAATCATTGAGGTTTATATTCCTTTTACTATCCAATATTCCCATTCTCTATTTAGTATAACTAAATCAAAACGATTAACATCGTATATTATGTAATCAATTTTAAAAGATTTAGTAAAAAATTGCTTATATATTAAGCATTATCTATATAATCTGACCAATATTATTTCCAACCAATTCCTCTAATAACTTATCTATTATAAGTTATAACAATCTATAATAATAAATAATTAAAACTATATTTGAATTTAATGAATTTGATAATTCTAAAAGTACTTTAATAGTATCTATAATATATTTTATTTTTTACATCAGTTATTAATAATAATTTTATTTTTATATATCAATTAGCACCTTTCAATCTAGATGCTAACTAGATATAACCATTGGTAATTTTTTTGATACTTTAAATATAGCAGGTATAAAACATTGATCAATTTATATAAAATAAAGAAATATATTGTCACTAATTTCCAATATATATCTTATTGAATTTTATTTACTAAGTAAACGCAAACGAATGTAACTAAGATAAATTTTAATAAATATACTAATACTGTATATAATATTAACTAATATAATTTTTCTTAAAAAACAATCATATATAATTTTATAGTATGATCTTATAAAAATATTTAGTCTTTTGCATTGTATAATAGAATGCAAAATATTCAATGCTGTATTTATTAAAAATATTTAAATTCTTAAAGATTTTATCATACTTAACGCATATAGTAAGTAACGATAAATTTGATTTATAATTTTGCTAAATGTATCAACATATAGAATATAAGAAAATTACAGGTTTATCTCTAATTAATAAATTTATATAGCATCTGTGATCAAATTAAGATTTGGTTAAATTAGTTTATTTTATATCACATATTTGAAAGTTCATGGAACTTGTTACCTACTAATTATCATACCTATTCTATCAAAAAATTATCCAAATAAACATTGATTTTAAATTACTACTAGTTTTTTACTTGTATATTAAAACTTAAATATTATCAATTGGAACTAATAGTATTAGCAATCTTATTTCTGTCAAAAATACAAATAAGTTTTTTAATATAAAATAGAAATCGACTGAAATAAGATTTCAATAAAAATATTATCAATAATAATTAATATTTTTTTATTTTCTACTCTAAAATATAAATAGTATACCATAAAAATATCAATAGCTATATTTGATTACTTCAGAAATCTATGTCGATTTGATGATATATTTTTATACAAAATTATTAATAAATTATCAATTAATTATTATTTATTAAAAATAAAATTTTTTTTAATTATCTATTTTCCATTAGAGATTTTAAATATTATAATTACTTCTAATTAATATTTAATTAATTCTGTAAATTATATAATAATATAAAGTAATTTATTTAATAATAACTTTAAATTTTTATTTATTTTTTTCTATTTCTGCTACCTCTTTGTTTAATTCCATAATTTTAGTTTTTAATAGATTGTGACAATGCTTTGTCAATTTGCGTACATTTTCTAAATTATATTTTGTTGTATCAATAGGAGGCAACATTTCTAAAATCACTAATCCATTATTCCAACGATTTAGTTTAATTCTCCCCTCAGTTTCTGATAAACAAATTAATATTATCGGAACACCAGCTAAAATAGCTGCATAAAATGCACCTGTTTTAAATGGAAGTAAACCTCGACCACGACTACGAGTTCCTTCTGGAAATATCCAAACAGAAATTTTTCTTTTTTTTATTTTATTAACAACCTCTGAAATTGTATTATGCGCTTTAGATCGATTAACCCTATCAATAAAAATATTACCAGACAACCAATATAGTTGTCCAAAAAAAGGAATAAAGATTAAACTCTTTTTTCCAACAGTAACAGTATTTGGTTGAACAGCATTTGAAATAGTAACCATATCATAATTATTTTGATGATTTCCTATATAAATACTAGGACCATAATCTTTAGCGTCATAAGGCATTCGTTTAATTATTGTAATACCAAAGATATAAGATAATTTACCAAATAAATGACCAAAGCGCATAACATGCTGTGGATTTTTTGGAGTAAATAAACAATAAAAAAAACCAAAAATAGAAACTAATATAGTAAATAAAATTACGATAATAATACGAATAACAGCTAACATTATATTTACCTAGAGTAATTCAAGTAATAAATAACTTTATCATAAGTAGTAATCAAAAAAATTATAAATTACTAGGATTAGTTACTTCTACACGTTTAATAAGCTGTAACCCACAAGGTAACAAAAAACCTTTACGACCTCGTTCGTCATAATATTTTTTTAAATCTTCTGGATTTAGTTTTAGTTTTCGTTTACCAAAAAAAATAGTTATTGAGGATTTAGGCTTTAAAAACATTAACCAAACTAATAAATCGTCTTTTTTAGATAATTTAGCACTTGCAATATTAATAATTTTATTACCTTTTCCTTTAGAAATCTGAAGGATATTATTAACAGGAAATATTAACATTCTTGTTGTTTTAGTAATTGCCAATAATAAATCTTTTTGTTCATTATTGACTTTTAATGGTGCTAATATTTTAGCATTATTAGATAATGTAATTAATGATTTACCTGCTTTATTTTTTGCAATTAAATCACTAAAAGTACAAATAAATCCATAACCTGCATCTGATGCTAATAAATATTTTTGATTTTTAGGAGCAGTTAATACATACTCAATAATTGCACCATGAGGTAATGATAATTTGCTAGTAAGAGGTTCTCCTTGTCCACGAGCAGAAGGAAAATCAAGTGGATTAAGTGAATAACTTCTACCAATACTATCAATAAAAACAACTAGTTGACTAGTATTACCTCTAGCTGCGCTACGAAAACCATCTCCTGCTTTATAATTAAGATTAGTTGGATCAATATCATGCCCTTTTGCACTTCTAACCCATCCCATTATAGAGAGAATAATAGTAATTGGCTCGGAAGGTAGTATGTCATGCTCATTTATTACTTTTGATTCAGCGCGCTCTTTAAGAGGAGAGCGACGACCATCACCATAAATTTGTGCATCTATTTTAATTTCTTTTTTAATCAAAGCGTTTAAACGAAACTCAGAAGATAAAATGTCTTGTAGATGATCACGATCTTTCATTAATTCATCTTCTTCGCAACGTAATTTAAACTCTTCTAACTTAGCTAGATTACGTAATTTTAATTCTAAAATAGATTCAGCTTGAGTTTCTGAAATAGAAAAGTGAGTTACTAACATCAATTTAGGCTCATCTTCATTACGAATAATATAAATAACTTTATCTATATTAAGATAAACTTTTAATAAACCGTTAAGAATATGTAATCGTTTTAATATTTTATTTAAACAATAATTTAGGCGATTTCGTACAGTTTTTTTTCTAAATAATAACCATTCATTTAAAATTTCAACTAATCCCTTAACGGCTGGTCGATTATCTAATCCAATCATATTTAAATTAACACGATAACTTTTCTCTAAATCAGTAGTGGCAAATAAATGCATCATAACTTGTTCTAAGTTAATTCTATTACTTTTTGGTACAATAACTAAACGTGTTGGATTTTTATGATCTGATTCATCACGTAAATCTTCTACTATTGGTAATTTTTTATTACGCATCTGAGATGCAATCTGTTCTAATACTTTTGCACCTGAAACTTGATGAGGTAATGCAGTAACAACAGCATTACCATCATCTATTTCCCATACAGCGCGTAATCTAATAGAACCTCGACCTGTTTGATAAATTTTTTGAATATCTTCTTTTGATGAAATAATCTCTGCTTCTGTTGGATAATCAGGAGCAATAATAAAATTCATTAGTATTTTAAGATCTGCTTTTGGATTTTCAAGTAATGTAATTAATGCATCTGCTACTTCACGGGCATTATGTGGAGAAATATCTGTTGCCATACCAACCGCAATCCCTGTAGTACCATTTAATAGGATATTAGGTAATCTCGCTGGTAACGTCTTAGGCTCAGTCAATGTTCCATCAAAGTTTGGCGTCCATGCTACTGTTCCAAATCCTAATTCACTAAGTAGTGTTTCTGAATATTTTGATAATCTTGATTCAGTATAACGCATTGCAGCAAATGACTTAGGATCATCTGCTGCACCCCAGTTTCCTTGACCATCAATCAATGGATAACGATAGGAAAATGGTTGTGCCATTAATACCATTGCTTCATAGCAAGCATTATCCCCATGTGGATGATACTTTCCTAATACATCACCTACAGTACGAGCTGACTTTTTATACTTAGCAATATTATTTAAACCAAGTTCAGACATAGCATAGATAATTCGTCTCTGAACAGGTTTTAATCCATCGCCAATAAACGGCAATGCTCTGTCCATAATGACATACATGGAATAATTGAGATAGGCCTTTTCGGTAAAAATATAAAGTGGTTGTTGTTCTATACCATCATGAGTTATCTCACTCATTCATTTAATTCCTTTGTCTTTCTTTAGTTAATGATATCGATTACACTTCAATTTCAGTTGCATCACCTTTATCTTGTAACCAATTTCGACGATCTTCTGATCGTTTTTTAGCTAATAACATATCCATCATTGCTAATGTTTCTTGATAATTATCATCATTAATAATGAGTTGAACCAAGTGACGTGTATTAGGATTAAGTGTGGTTTCACGTAATTGAGTTGGATTCATTTCACCTAATCCCTTAAAGCGTTGAACATTTGGTTTTCCGTGTTTATAACTAAGATTATTGAGAATAGCTACTTTTTCCGCTTCATCAAGTGCATAAAAAACTTTTTTACCTAAATCAATACGATATAAAGGTGGCATAGCAATATAAATATGTCCTGCTTTTACTAAAGCTGAAAAATGTCGAACAAAAAGCGCACATAGTAATGTTGCAATATGTAGCCCATCAGAATCTGCATCGGCAAGTACACAAATCTTACCGTAACGAAGCTGGCTAAAATCATTACTATCAGGATCAATACCGATAGCTACTGAGATATCATGAACTTCTTGTGACGCTAAAACCTGATCAGAAGAAATCTCCCAAGTATTAAGTATTTTTCCCCTTAATGGCATAATAGCCTGATATTCACGATCACGAGCCTGCTTAGCTGATCCTCCAGCTGAATCTCCTTCCACTAAAAATAGCTCAGTAAAATTAAGATTTTGAGAAGTGCAATCTGCTAATTTACCAGGTAACGCAGGTCCGCTAGTTAGTTTTTTACGTATAACTTTTTTCACTGCTCGTAAACGTTTTTGTGCGCTAGAAATAGTAAGTTCTGCTAATTGCTCAGCCTCTTGAATATTTTGGTTCAGCCATAAACTAAAAGCATCTTTTACAACTCCTGAAACAAATGCAGTACTCTGACGAGAAGAAAGACGCTCTTTTGTTTGACCATCAAATTGTGGATCTTGCATTTTTATTGATAGAACATAAGCGCATCTTTCCCAAATATCATCACCTATTAATTTCACGCCACGCGGAACTAAATTACGGTATTCACAAAACCCCCTCATCGCATCTAGTAAACCTTGTCTTAATCCATTAACATGTGTACCACCTTGTGTAGTTGGAACAAGGTTAACATAACTTTCAGTTAATAGTTCTCCACCATCTGGTAACCATAGTAATGCCCAATCTATCATTTCTATTTTATTATCAAAATTACCAATAAAGGCTTTCTCTGGTAAAGTAACTAAACCATTTACAGCTTCTACTAAATAGTCTTTCAAACCATCGTTATAACACCATATTTTCTCAGTATTCTTTATTTTATCTTTAAAAAGAATTTCAACACCAGGGCATAATACAGCTTTGGCTTTTAATATATGAATTAAACGCGAAATAGAAAAACGTGGATTATCAAAAAAATGGCTATCAGGCCAAAATCGTACACTACTACCGCTTATCAGTTTAGCACAACTACCAGTTATCTCTAATTCTTGAACTTTTTCACCATTTTCAAAAGCAATTCTATGTATTTGACTATTACGGTTAACAGTTACTTCTATTCGTTTTGATAAAGCATTAACTACAGAAATACCTACACCATGAAGTCCACCAGAAAATTTATAATTCTTATTAGAAAATTTTCCTCCAGCATGTAACTGTCCCAAAATTAGCTCTATAGCTGGTACTTTTTTTTCTGGATGAATATCAACAGGCATACCTCGACCATCATCAATTACTTCCAGTGACTGATCTTCATGCAAAATAACATTAATATGTTTAGCATAACCAGCAAGCGCTTCATCTACACTATTATCAATTATTTCCTGTGCTAGGTGATTTGGTCTAGAAGTATCAGTGTACATCCCAGGTCGGCGACGTACTGGATCCAAACCACTAAGGACCTCGATTGCTTCCGCATTATAATTAGATTTAGTCATATTATTTTCTGTGGTAATTTGATGATTAATTAGATAAATAATGGATGATATATTGATGATAATAACAATGATTTAACTATTTATAATAATTTTTTACTACTTTTCATTTAATGAAATTAATATTATAATTTATAAAAATTAGTAATAAATAAAACGAAAATAAATATCTCTTAACTGTATTTTATTTTTAAAAAAAATAAAAAATAAGTAAAACAGATTAATAATAGTTATCTATTTCATAATTATTTATTATAAAAATAAATCTAGCAGAATGTAATATTAATTTATTATTTTTTAATCATTAATTCATCTTAAATTAATGATTTATAAAATATAATCTTTTTATAATAATAAATTTATTTCTACATCTAAATATTAATCAAATAAATCTAAATAAACGAATATTTGTTATGTTGACAATAATAACTTATAAAATTAAATTATCCATAATAACAAAATAACTAACCAATAAAAATATAATACAATATTAACTCTTATATATTGGTTATAACAAGATTTTATAATAACACAATTACTTTTATCTGATAAATAATGAAATTAAAGTCATTTATCTTTGTTAACTTTAAATTCTTATCTATATACTAAAGACTCTTAAATTTATTTTATAATATTCTAATTATTAGAATATTATAAAAATCGTTTATATAAATTATAGTTTCAAACTAATAAATATCTTAGTCTAAATTTAATAAAAATTTAAATTTAATACTTTCTTATTAGACTGATAAAACTTATATAAGAAATTTTTGAAACCTTTACTGATAGTAAAATAAAGAAACGTCATATAAATACTATTTAATCTAATATATAATTAGTTTAGTTTGATTAATTCATATACAAATTTATAGGTTTATCTTTATCACCATATTAAGTCTTTATTAATACTTATATATTTCTTTAGGAATATTACAATACTAACCATTATAAATTGTTTTAATTTTTTGATATTTTAGTAAATTCTTAATAAGAATGTTAGAATTATACAAGATATATTTATTAAGTAATATCAATAAGACAAAAATAACAATGATATAATAGAAAGAAGTAACTATCCTAAAATGAACATTAAAACAGATTTTCATGAATAATAGCTATTTATTTGATAATTTTTAATGTTCAGTATTTTAAGTTCGATTAAATCATGTATTGATTTATTAATTATTATCAATTGTCACTAGGTTTATATAGTAAAATTCTTTACTTCATTAAAGTATAAAAACCAATATCAATTGGTAATTATGATTTCATTGTAATAAAATAAAAAGAAAAAATAATTGTTTGATTTTTTTTGCAAAATATTAATAAATTAATCTTAATTAACTTTGAATAAAATCATCAATATTAATAATTAGATCTAGACTTTTTTATTTTCTATTAAATTTTTATAAATTAATGCATAAAAATTATTAAAAAACATTTAATACTAAGTAAGGTGCGTCTAATAAAATTAGTAAAAATATAATGTATTAGTAATTTATAATACCATTATCATCTTTTCTTTATTATTAATTTAAAATATAAACTATTCAATTATTTTCTTAGTTTATATCTATTATATATGTTATTTTAATATTAATACTTTTACAAAGATCTTATAAATTAAATAGATTTTTTATACTATACTTAAAATTTATTTTTAAATTATTAAGTAGATTACTTTCACTCATAAAATAATTAAATTATGATTTTTATATTTTAATTTATCTTAGATTTACATAAATCATCAATCATCATTAAATTTAATAAATGAATAATTTTGATTATGAAAATAATATATAGTCATAAATAATAAATATCTTTAATATTCGATGTTTAATTTATCTAAATTACTATAGTTTCATTTATAAAAAATCAATTTTATTGAAATGATAATAAATATAATTATTTATTTTAATTATATTATAATAATATAATTGATGAAGTGGTAAAAATACTAAATTATAATATTTTTTACTTCTTTTTTTTATTAACTATCTTAGTAGTTATATTCTAACATTCTATTTTATTTTATTACAATGATAATATATTTTAAAATATCTTATTATTTTATTAATTTAGATTATTTTGATCTATATTGATTTAAATATAATTGTTTTATTAAGAAACAATTCCTAAAGTATAATAATATATTATTTAACATTCAAAACTTTTCATAAATTCTTTGTTTTAAAATTTTTTATTTTAAAAATATTCAAAAAAACTATTATAAAAGTTTATATCAATAGTAATCAAATGAAATTAGTTTTATTAAACATAACTAAGTATTTTTTACTTATAGTAAATATTTGAATATTAGGTTACACTAACTACTAACAAAAAAATTTATATAATATTTAAATAAAATTATTTTATAAACAATATATTCTATATTTTAATATTATAAATAATATCAAATATTATGTCATAATATAATTATATTTTTTTAAAAATCAAGAATTTTCTTTTTTTTAAATAAAAAAGAAAACAAATAATTTTATATTCAAATAGTTAAAGCATAAACTTTATCTTTTTATTATGATTAAAACACTATAACTAAATATTATTGAATAATTTTAAATTATTTAAACTCTATTTGAAAATAAAAAGTAATTTAAGTTTAAATAAATAATCTATCAATACAAATAGGTTATTCCTTAAAATTTATGAATTTTATAGTTCTTTATTTTTTAATTTAATATAAATAAATTTTTTACCGATACACTACCCCGCTATAATATTTTGATAAAAATCTTAAATTCGATATATATCTTATATATATAAAATAGTAAATAATTATGAATTAAGAAAAAAATAAAAATATCATTAATATTAATTATTAAATCAATAAATAAAATTAAGAAATAATACATCTACATATTATATTACAATATATTACGAATTATTAACTTCATAGTCAACATTAAAATATAAAAATTTCTTAATTATTGTTAAACTTAAATGAAAAAAACTTTTATAAAAAGAAAATAAAATTATTGATATTAACAATATAACACATAGATTATTAATTATAATAATTAAACTTAATTATTATAATTGAGCTATAATTAATTATATTAGAAATATAGTAAAAAACTTATCTTCATAAGATTATGAAATTTTTTGTACCAAATTATTTAAATTTTAAATGTTAATTATTTAATATCTAAAGTATTATTTTAAATATGATAAAAGATACATTAGAAAATGCTTATCATACGACCGCTGTTTACTTATTTAATATTCATTAATATATTTATCATCAAAGATAAATTAATCATTTATAAAAAACAATATTTGTTATATATATTTTTATATTTATACTAAGAAAAATAATTTCAAACTTAAAATAAAGTCTATTACTTTATAATAATTATTGTTAAATTAAATAACATATTAAATAATTTTAATATTAAACTATATTAATAATTGTGATAAATAATTTAGAATATTTATCATAATAGTATTAAATAATGAATTTTTTCATATGAAAATCTTTTATTTATTAGAAATATAAAAGCTTTTAAGATTAATTATTTTTAATAAAATCTTGCTAAATACAATAAAAATTTTTTTCATTTTAAATTTATATCAATTTTAATTTATAAAATGTAATAAAAACTATTTTTATAGTAAATAAAAATTTATCTAATATTAGTATTTATATAAATATTTAATTAATAGTCATAAATTTATTATTTTTTATTGGAATTGATATAAAAATCTACACATATCATTCTATTCTTAATTGATATTATTGATAATAAATAAACATTAATTAAAAAAAATTATATTAATCTTATAAACTTTACAAGAATGTATTTTAAATAAATAATTTAGTTATTATATTAATATTTATGCTGATATATCATAAATATTTTTATGGTAATGAAAGTTAATTAAAAATAAATTTTAATATTTAAAATAACTATCAAATTAATAAAATCATATTTCTTATAGTTTTATGATTTGATTTTCATTAAAATATCTTATTCTATTATAATGTCACATTTTTACTTCAATTTTCATAAAATGTTAATAATGATGAAAATAAAGCGCACAAAAAATATTAATGAAAATGTTTTTCGTAAAAACTTATTTTTAATACCGATTATCGCCTGTTACTTTAGACATTAGTAGTGTATTTCATATTATCATCTTGTAAATAAAGTGACTAAAATGTTTCCTTATATACTAATGCTTGGAATTGCACAAAGAAAAACACATCTTAAAATGATCAAATGTTCAATAGTTTATAAAAATATATAACAGAAAACGATTAAAACTATATATAAATACACAACACATAAAGATTATATTGCTAAATTTAATGAAGAAAAATGTACTCAAAATTTTATACAAAACTCAATTATATCTAATTTGGAAACAGAAAATAAAGATAATGGATAAAGTGGTAGTTTTTGGATGCCATTTAATAACAGGTTATATGATCGGACGTTTAATAGATGGTAGTGTATTAAATACAACTATTTCAATATTAAAACATATTTTAAATTCTAATAATTATACAAACAAAAAATTTGTTAACATTAGTAGTAAAACCTATGAAAAAACTATAATATAAGATAGAACAATAAAATCATCTTCATCAAGTATTGTTTTAAATCACAATTAACAAACACTATTACTCGTGGTGGTTTTGGTGAATCAGTTTCTAAAAAACAAAATTATACACAGAGACAAAGCATTGCTTCACCTTTTAGAAATTCTATTAGAGGTTAAATATCGATAATAAGAATATCTATTTCTGAATGTCCTAATTGGAAAAAAAGAAGTTGAATTTGGTTTTTATTTTCATACTTTATATGGTAAATCTTGTTGGTGTGAGGATGTCCTATTATCAATTTACTATGAAGCAAATTGAAGATCTAGAAACAACTACATCTGAATTATATCAAATGTGCCTACAAGTTGTAGAAAAAGTCGTAAACAATGAAGAATTATTGATTAAATTTCAGATTCCTAAGAATTATTAGGAATTTGTTATCAATCATGGAAAACCAATCTAACCACAATTTATTCAAGACTAAACTTAGTCTAAGACGATAAAAGAACTGCAAAATTATTAGAAAATAATACCAATACACCAACATCATTATATGAAATATTATTTTTTCAATGGATTTTGTTAGAAGGTCAAATAAATGCTAAAAATTTACCAGTAAATTCTGATCAATTCAATAATTTACAATAGCAACTTATTCAACGATTTATACAATTACATGAATCATTTGGTTTTAATTTATTACATTTTAGCTGTTGTCAAGATAGTGATGAAGATTGTTGTACCATACAATACTTATAAGATTGTGCCCATGAAGTAAGAGTTAACATTATAACAGAATTTTTATATATAAACAAAAAATTGGTTTAGGTGAAAAAGGGTAATTTACTGATTTTAATAATCGAGTTATCATTAATCTATTTAAGTTGTATCCATGGGAATTTATGTTTAGAGAAATATTCTCCACTAAATTAGTAGATGCTGGAGTTAATTGGTTAGACCTGCTTGGAAAAGTATTGTTTCTAACAAGGAAATATTACCTACTCTATGGGAAATATTTCTTAATTATCAAAATCTATTACCTGCATATTTTGGAGAAAGTAATTTAACAACAAAACTTGTTCGATATGTAATTAAATATATTTTTTCAAGAAAAGGAAGAAAATATTTGTATCATTGAAAATGAACAGCAAATTATTTCAACAAATGGTTCATATAGCAAAGAAGATACAGTTATTCAAGAATTTTATCCGATGCTATGATTTAAAGATAATTATATATTAATATATAGTTGGTTAATAAATAACCACAATCAGTAGGAATTTGTATTAGGGAAGATAAACCAATTAATTACCAAAGATTTATCACGTTTTTATCCACATATTATTTTATGTTTTATTTTAATATGATATAATCATATCTCATTTAACATATATTAATTAATAAAAGTTAATTTATGATAATTAATTGATCATTTTAGATTATAAATGTCTTAAATAAGACAAATTTATTACTTTCGATAAATTAATTACTATCTATAACTTTATGTCTATAAATTTAAAGTTTATTGAATTTAAACTATTAACGATAATTGTATACATAAGTAGATATTAATATTATTATTTTAAAATAATTTAAGTTACTAAATTTAAAATTATATAAAATTTCACATGAATATAAATTATGATTAGATCATAATTAAGTAAATATCTAAAATAAAAATCTTTTGCTTGATATTTTAAAATTCAAGTATTAGTCAATTAAATTGATATATAGATCCTTATTTTATTTTTTCTAAATTACAAAGATAAAAATATAATAAAAATTTTTTTTTAAAAAAGAAGTTTGTAACTATTCATTTTACTATATATATTTTATAATATAAAATATATATAGTAAATTTTAAGTTATTAAAATAAATTTAAGATTAGTAAGTACTAGGATTGTTATTTTATATTTTATTAAAAAGTAATTGTTACATTTAAAAAATATATCTATTGATGAATTAGTTAAATTAAAATAAACCTTAATGATTTTATTTTTTCAATATATATCTTATATCATTTTAATGAATAGGACTTAAAGATTATTAAAATAAAATTTAATAAAAAATTAAGTAATATTAATTTATTTTAAACTAAATAAGAACAATATTAAAAAATTATTATATAATAATTTTAAATTTATATAAAATACAGAAAAAATTACACTTTTTTATTTTAATTAAGAAATAAAGTCTATTTTAACAATTAATTTAATAAAATTAAAAGATATTATTGCCTAAATTAAATATGATTAATATCTTTATTTTTTAATAAAAATATTAAATAATTAGTTTTACTATAATAATATTTAATGTGATTATATATTATTTATTAAAAATAAACTAGTCAACATATTTATAAATTAACTATTTGTTTTTAACAATATCAAAAACTAATTTTCTGTTTAAAATGTTTTAATTTTTTTACCAATTATTTATGATTGTTTATCGTATTAATATTAATACATTTTAATAAAAATATTTTATTTTAAAGACTTCATTATGTTTATTGAATTAAATATATCTTATTTTAAACATAAAAGATAATCTATTTATAAAATATTAATTTTAAAATTAATATTTTAAATAAATATAAAATAAAGTTAAAAATAATAATTATTATATAAATTAAGAAATTCTTTTCTATATTATTTTTTAATAATTTAAAGTTAATTAGTTTTTAATTAAAATAAATTTTAATATTTATATGCGTAATACTAATATTATTTATATTTATAAAAATATATTATTGAATTAGTTTTAATGATGTTTGTCTAAAAATAGAAATAAAAATCTGAAAATTTCATTTAAAAATATCATCAATATTATGAATTTTATAAAATATATTATCATAAATTCTTAAAAATTAATTAACATTTCTATTTATAAAATATCAGAATAAGTAATCTTAAAACAATAAAATATTTAAAAAAA
Organism: Arsenophonus sp.; assembly: GCA_052171275.1. Lineage (GTDB taxonomy): Bacteria > Pseudomonadota > Gammaproteobacteria > Enterobacterales > Enterobacteriaceae > Arsenophonus. The sequence continues at coordinate 1,946,489 of CM125795.1, forward strand.
TAAAATCGTAACTAAAATATTTGTTTTATAGATATTAACTATCATTATTTTTTAAATTGTTTTAATAAATTTAAATAATAGATAAAATTTCCTTTCTATAAAGATATTAATAAATAAATAAAAAAATAACTAAATAATCATTAAATTATATATATTAAATATAAGAATATCCTCTATTAATTAATAGCTTTTTATATGTTATATAATATCCTTATAAATATAAGTATGATAACTAACTATCATATTAATATTAGAAGAAACAGATTATTAACACTGTATTTTAAACTGAAAAATAAAATATTAAATAATTGGATTTTATTAAAAATGTTTAAATAAAATTAATCAAATTATTATTTTACGTAAATAAATAGATTATTTTAAGAGCAGAATATATTTGGTAGAATTTATTAATATGGATAAATATTTCTCTGATTTTATAAAAAATAAATAACTTTTTTATAAAAAATATATATTATAAATATAATAAAACCAATGCATATAATACTGAATAAAATTAATGATTTTAAGCTATTAAATAATATTATATAATATTATTTCTATTTATTATTTTGTAAAAAAATAAAAAAAATACTGAATAAAATTTAAATATTCTAATATTACTTTCTTTAAATTATAATTAAATAATTATATTTATAATTAACTCAATGATTTATTGATAGAAATTTTAGTTAAATTTTATTGTATTATTTATTTTAATATCATAAAACCAATTTTATTAAAATATAAATATTTTTATATAAAATTGTAAATTTTGGATGAAAGTTTTAATATTTAGAAATATTTATTTCTATTTACAATAATTGATTATTCATAAAGATATTCTTATAATACATAATTAGTAAAGATAATATTATAAAATATATTCATTAATGATCAAAAAAACAATATTAGTAAAAATGAAATATATTTATAAAATTGTTTTTTAATACGAATAGTAATTAAAAACAATTATTTATTGAATAATTATGGATTCTATAAATAAAAAGATAAAATAAATTATTATATCAGCTATTTATTTTAATTAGTTAATTTTTAAACTATTTTTTAAATAAAATTTCAGTCTTAATTAAACACTATTTTAATAATTTCTTTTATAATTATCATTTAATAAATTTAAAATAGACTAAAGATTTAAAAATCTTAAAATTAATAAGTAATATAAAGAAATAAAATATAATTATATTATTTACTATTATATTTATGACAATAAATACTATTAACTATTTTTTTATAATTTTAATTTTTAATAATTTTTTAATATAAAAAACTTTAATAATTTTTATATAATTTTTAATTATTAATATATTTATTTTTTCTAAAATGAAAATTTTTTTCAAAATAGCAATATAAAGATAAATAAATAAATAATAATCATAAAATGATTAATCGTAGATTAATAAATGAAAAATTATAAATAAGTAATAAAAACAAGAAAAATTTGACGAAGCAAAAATAGTAATTATATAAATAACTAAAATAAAAAAATAATTTATCATCAATCGATAAAATATTACTCTTGTATTAAATTATACTTACCTATATCATCCAAAATATTTTTTAAAAATATTATTAATTATTAACTTAGATAATATTTTATTTATCAATAAATATCATCTTGTTATATTTATTAAATATAACAAGATGATATAATTTTATTATCATTAAAATAATTGGTTATAACTATTAAAAATCATTCGTTAAACTAAGTATCTTTATCAATCAATTTAATGATAAAAAATCTAAGCTAATAATTCAGCAATAAATAAAGAAATAATAATTAACCAATGATTAATTTATTCTATAAAAAATAAAGAATAATTTTATTATTAAACCTTTAATATGTTCTATCCATATCATATATAAAATTTATATTTAATATTAGTAAATAAATTTACAAATTATATATAGTTTACTTTAATAGAAATTTATAGTTAATTATATAGAGAATGTCATATACATTGAATAACATATATTCAAATAAGAAAAGTTTATTTGAATATTATAAAATAACTAATAATATTTAACATTTCATGATTAATGATAATTTTTTGTTAAATTCAATATTATTGCTTAATTAAAAATTTTAATAAATTAACTCTTAATTATTATAAAAAATACTTAGTTATAAAGTTATTTTATCCAAATAACTTTACCTTAATCTATTACACTTTATATGCTATTGTCCTCGTTAGTCATATCTTCGTTTTTATAATAACTAATTAAATTAAATATAAAATAAATATATATAGCTAACTATTTTAATTAAATATATGATTAAATACTTTAATTATAAACCAAAGAAAGAAAAGATAAAAATATTAAAATTAAGTTTTAAATATAAATACCTAATAAAAATAATTATATAAATTTTATTATCAATACCAAATTATAAATTTATACTATTAATTTATAATTTTATCTATACATAATATTAATAGATATTTTCTTTTATTATCTATATATATGTTTGGTTATCAATATCAAAATATCAACATTAATCAAATATCACTATTTAGTTTATTATTTATATATTATTTTTTATAATACAATTATCTCATTTTTAATGACTATCATTAGTTAATACTATATATTAATTATTTTGATACTTTAAAGTAATTTATAATGGATATAATAATTCTGTTATGTAAATTATAATTGTTAAAACTATGGAAGATAATAAAATTATCAAATAATTTAGCATTAACTAATCTTACTTATTTATAAAAATTAGCTTTTATTATGATCAACTTTGATGATTTATATAGCTGTGTATTTTTTAGGGAATACAATTATTTTATAAAACCAAATTTTATTATTTTATTTATTTAATAATTAAGTGCTTAAATAATCTATATTAACATTTTTAAATTTTTTCTCAATTAATAATACTAATATTTTATATTTATATAATTTATTCAAAATCAATTTAATATATAATTAAATTACTTAATTAGATATTTAATTAAAAAAAATAAATTTTTATTTTGATCATTTTCTAATATTAAAAGTATTATAAATATTAAAATATTATTTTGGAACTTATCTATTTCTTTTTAAGAAATAGATTTATATATCTATAAAAAATCTTTTAAAGATCAAATAAAATTTAATATAATATTTTATGATTTGATTATTAATAATTTATTCACGTATTAATTTAATAAAATCATTATATTATAATAATAATTAATTATTAAAATAATTTAATTAGTAATATACTAGTATTAAATTTATATAAATATAAATTTATCATCTATGATAAAACTAGATATATATTATATATTAAGGTGAATCAATAAAAAATGAATAATATATCGGATAGTCTTTTACAAAAACGGTTACAGATATTTTATATATAAAATTCTATCCTATCTTCTTATTATTTAGTTTAATAAAATATTTATTTATTTAATAAAATATAAATATTTTAATTATAAATATAAATTAATAATTTTATAACCATAAGTTATAAATCACTATTATTAAATCTAGTTATAACAAAAAATAATAGTAAATATTAAATATTTTGATAATATAAATTCACATTGAAGTAATTAACACTTTTCTAAAAGAAAATAAAAAATAATGAATTAGTTAGTTTTTATTAATATAGATAAAATAAGATATATTAAAATTAACATAATATATAAAATAATTTTAAATTATTAACTTTAAAATAAATAAGTATTTTATAAAGCTATCAATAATACAATAAAGATTATTATATTTTAATTTGATACTTTAATTTTGATACTTAAAAAGAATCTTGATAACTTTAAGCTATTAAGATTTTTTTTATCTTTGATTTTATTGCTTATAAAAAAAGAAATTATTTAATTATTTATGTGATAAACTTTAATAATATAAAAAATATATAGTTTAATGTTATGAAATTTAATATAATTTTTTCAAATTATATCTCATTATAATAATAATTATATTAAAAATAAGAAAATTATAAATAAATATTTATTTTAATAAATTATTATAATTATTGTTTTCATAATTAATTAGTAAAAAGATCTGTAAAATATGATTTTTTTATTAACTAAAATATTTTCTAAATATAAGTTATATAAAATACTTATTATATTAATTATACACTTTATTATTTCTGTTTCTAAAAAAAAAGAAGAATAATATAAAAATATAATTATTTATTAGTAATGAATATCAAATAAATAATTTATAAATAAATTTATCTACAATCTCTTTTTTAAAGTATAAACTAAATATTATATACAATAATCACGATTAATATCGTAATAACTTTTTAATAATATATTTTTTATAATTTCTTATTTAAAATAGTAATCTATTTTTATACTATAAAAGAGAAAATTTAATATTGAAAATAAATAATAAAATAATTAATAAGATTCTATTTTTGAATATTCTATAATTATTTATTCTAATCTAATTAAAAGTTAATTATTAATATTTCGTATTCATGATTGATAAATAAATATTTTTATTACTAATATTAAATTAGTAATCATATAAAAATCTTATCAATACATATTTTAAAACTTAGTTTATTATACTTTATAGTATAATTTTCAATAAAAAATTTTATATTAAATTCGTCCTTATCAAAATAATTGCTATTTTATAACTAGATTTTAATTTAAATAAAACTAAAGATATAAATTTAATTGTTAATTAAGAATTAATAGAACTTTTCAATTAAAAACCAATTAATGAATAAACTAATATTTAAATTTTTCACTTATCAGTTAAGACTAAATATTATAAAAATAATCTTGAAATAATTAAAAAATATTTCTAATATTATTTTTTAATAAAAAATAATATTAGAAATATTTTATATAAAATGGTTGATATTTTACTTTCTTAATAAAATTTATGATATATTATAAAAATTTTAAATATTAATATAAAATTTTGTGATTATATTTAAATAAGTTTTAATCTTTTAACTTTAAAAGAAGATATTGTTAATAAAATAACTTATTTATTATTGATTCTTCATTAATAATTCATCTAAAAATAGAACTAATAACTAATAAACATGAAAATAACTTTTATACTTAATCGATATAGAGTATTAAATAAAGAAATACTCATGATGGTATATTTTTTATAAACTCAATAATAAAATACATAAATTCTTTATATATACTAAAATATAGTATGATCTATTCATCAAACTACCACTTATGATGATAAAATATACTAGCATCTAGTAATATAAAAAATAATTTAATGTCATCTAATAAATAAAAATATTTTAATTTTTAAATTTAAATTATCTATTTAATTTAAATTTAAAATACATTTAAAATATAATTATTGCTATATTAATTACCAACTATATCATAAAATAAATGATTAATATAAAAATATATTTTCATATATATAAAAATATTAAAAAATATTTCCTATTATACTCATACTAGTTTAAACATAAATTTATATAAAACTATAATAAAATCAGATTATAAAAAAATAGTTTATTCAGTCTATAACTTACTTTTTTTATTAAACTTATAATGACGATATGTCACTAAATCTTCAATAGTTATTACTGGCATATCATATTTATTAGCAAAAATAATTACTTCTTTCATACGAGCCATTGTTCCATCGTCATTTATTAATTCACACAAAACACCTACAGGTTTTAAATTAGCTAAAGTTACTAAATCTATAGTGGCTTCTGTATGACCTCTACGCTGTAATACACCACCTTTTTCTGCTCTTAGAGGGAAAACATGTCCCGGTCTATTAAGATCAGTTGGTTTCGCATTATCGGCAATTGCTTTTCGGATAGTAATTAAACGATCATTAGCTGAAACACCAGTTGTAACACCTTGAGAAGCTTCTATAGTGATAGTAAATGCGGTTTTAAATTGACTAGAATTCTCTTTAACCATCATTGGTAATTCTAATTGCTTACGACGTTCTTCTGTTATACAAAGACAGACAATTCCACTACCATGACGAATAGTTAATGCCATTTGTTTAACTGTCATATTTTCAGCAGCAAAAATAATATCACCTTCGTTCTCGCGACCCTCATCATCAAGTACCATAACACCTTTGCGTTGACGCAAAGCTTCAAGAGCACGTTCTATACGTTCAATAGGATTGCCGTATATGGAAAGTGATATCTGATTCATAATGAAACCTCATTAATAAATGCTAAATTAACAGAATCAAGGCTAATTTGATAACATTAATATAATTAGAATATATTGAAAATCTATATAGAAATTAATATAATTTAAAATTATAGATATTTTTCTCTTTTATCATCGAACAGTATAACAGTTGGTTTCGAGATCTTACTATATTTGTTTACTCTTGTCGAAAATTATAATAATGTGAAATAAATTTAAATTTCATTGTTCATTTAAAAAATGAATTTTTAACGATAATATAATTATTATTTATATAATGAGATGAATAATTAAACTATATCCTGAATATAATCTAGTAGCAATATCAGAAAGAGTAAAGTATTTTAATTAAAATAGTATTATCATTTATATATTAACTAATATCATTAGTTGATTATTATCGATAATTTAGTTATGTTTTATCTCAAATTTGTCAAAAATGATTTTTATTAAATTAAGTGATTTTTTAAAATTTACTATAAATCTAATTTATAAATTATAATTTATACTCTAAAAGAAATAATAAATAATGTTTTATACAAAGAAACTTGAACAAATTACTTGTCAAATTAAAGATTATTTATCAAAAGGGTTGCGTGAATTGGGTGAAGATATTAATAAAAAGTTACAAACAACATTACAATCTCAGATAGATAAACTCGACTTGATTTCAAGAGAAGAATTTAATAATCAAACGCAAACTTTATTAAAAATTTCAGAAAAAATAATTGAAATAGAAAAACGTATAGAACAATTTGAAAAAAATAATCATTCAATAAAAAAGAATAAATAACATAAAAATTATTTTGATACAAGCAAATTTGTTTTTTTAAATTAAAATACTATTTTCTTCATGATTGTATTAATAATATTTGTTGTAGATAATCCATTTTCAAAATTAAGTACTTTAACTTTACCACCTGCTTCTAAAACCTCTTTGCTACCGGTAATATCTTTTATCTTATAATCACCACCTTTAACTAATACATCAGGTAAAATTTCACTTATTATCCGTTGAGGAGTATCCTCTTCAAAAGAAATAACCCAATCTACTGAACTTAATGCATTTAATACAATCATACGTTGAGTTAATGAATTAATAGGTCGATTATCACCTTTAAGTCGTTTAGTTGAATAATCGTTATTTACAACAACAATTAAACGGTCACCTAACTTTCGTGCATTAGATAAATAGATAACATGACCAGCATGTAATATATCAAAGCAACCATTTGTCATCACAATTTTCTCGCCACGACTACGAGCAATAGCAACTGCATATTTCAATTGATATTCATTCATTATAGTAAGCACTCACATTATCTTGGTAATGAATGACACTTTCTAACTCAATTGATGACACTGTTGAAGTACCTAGTTTACCAACTACTATTCCAGCAGCCGCATTAGCTAATATGCATGCTTGATAAAAATTAAGTTGAGTAGCTAACGCGGTTGCTAAAACACTAATAACAGTGTCACCAGCTCCAGTAACATCATAAACTTCTTGTGCTTGAGTAGGTAAATGTAATGCCGATTTTTCACGTTGTAACAATGTCATTCCTTGTTCTGATCTAGTAATTAGCAACCCCTTAAGATCAAGGAAATCAATTAAATTCATCCCCTTTTGCTCAATTTCTATATTACTAGAACATTTACCAACAATAGCTTCAAATTCAGACATATTTGGAGTTAATAAAGTTGCTCCTCGATAACGTTCAAAATCATCACCTTTAGGATCGACAAGTATTGGTAATTTAGCTAGATTTGCTAATGTAATAATTTTTGAAATCTGAGCTAAGGAACCCTTACCATAATCAGAAAGCACTATTACCATAACTTGTGGCAAAGCTTTTTGCATACGATCTAATAGCAGTTTTATATCTATGCTATCAAATTTTTCTTCAAAATCAATTCGAATAAGTTGTTGATTATGCGACATAATTCTCAACTTAGTAATAGTAGGATGAGTTGATAACATGACAAAATCACAACATACATTAGCTTTATTCAATTTTTCGATTAAAATCTCAGCTGCATCATCAATACCAGTAATCCCAACAAGATGAACATTAGCACCTAAAGCAGCAATATTCATAGCAACATTGGCAGTACCGCCAGGACGTTCTTCTTTTATTTGTACTTTAACGATTGGAACAGGGGCTTCTGGAGAAATTCTATTAGTTAATCCGTACCAATAACGGTCTAACATAATATCACCAATTACTAAAATATTAGCCTGTTTAAAATCAGGGAGAATGATTTTCATTATTACTCAAATGACATATAAAATTATCACAATTAAAACAGTTATCAATAATACTTTTATAACGTAACAAGTACTGATTATATTAAAATATAAAAATTAAAATTTTTAATATAACAGTTATTAAAAGTAATCTTTTAATAACTGAAAATAACTTTTATGTTTTTATTCAAACAAAAGAATAATTGCTTATTAAATAATATACTTATAATATAAGTAAAATAAATATACTTTATATTTTAGTGCATATTTAAATAAACTAATAAATTATAATATAGATATTAAATTTTAATTTATAAAATATAATAAAATATATATTATATAACACATATATTATTATAATATATGTGCAACAAACAATATCAGAGTATTAAATATCAAGCAAATAAATCAAGTATTAGTTGATATTATTAGTTTTGATATTTTAAATTAAAATATCTTCTATTTTATATTTCATTTAAAAATTAATAGGATTTTATCATTTTTAAAATTTTTTTACTTAAAGTAATTTATTTCTTAATATGATTAATATTTTTTACTAAATTGAATTATAATTGTTATTATAATGATAATTTAGAAAAAAATATTTACATTTAGATTAAAATTTATAATATTAATTTTAAGATTATATTTTTATAATACTGGATGATTTAAATACAAATATACTTATAAATATATTAAATTTTAATTATTTATCGTAAACAACAACTTTATTTTAAAAATACTTTTTAATAAGAAAAATATTAAAAATCAATTATTTTAACAATTTTAATAAAAATTAAAATCATTTTTGATATTTAATTAAATATCTGTTATTATAGTAATATTTCAATAATTTCTAATTTAGGAAAATTTAAGTTAGAATTATAATCAATAACTTAAATTAAATGAATTTATTATAAATCACATACTTGATTCATTTTGCATTTATTGCCAACAATATTATGAATTAAAATAGATATTTAATAAATAGATAAAATTCTTACTAACTTCAATAATATAAGATAGAATACTAGAAATATTCTTTTGTTAAAGAATATTAAACCATATTTAATTAAAATATTATATTTCTTGATATATTTATGTATTGATGTATTTATCAATACATAATAAATATTACTTTAATTAATTATTATAAATATTAGAGAACGTATAAATGATATTTTTTTAAAATTAATCTATTTAATTAACTCAATAATAATAAATAATAAAACTGATTCTTTAAAAAAGAATTTATAATTTAACATAAAGACAAAATATAATTCGATAATATATATTTAAACTATAGGATTGATTTATAACAAATTATAATACTAATTATATTAAAAATAAATTAATGATTTATTAAAACATCATTAATATTATCGATCCTATCCATTAGAAATTTTTTGAATTAATTTATATATCAATTAATAAAACATATATATAAATAATAAAATAAAGTCAGATATTTTCATTTAATTTTAAATATTGCTAAAAATAATTCTTAAACTATTTAATAATCTATTATTTTTTATAATTAAATTTAATTTAATAATATCATAAGTTCACTTTTACTACTAATTTTTTTGTTAAAAACGATAGAATAATATTAATAATAAAATTATTATTAATATAATTTTATTATCAAAATTTACATTAAATATTGTTAATATTTTGAGTTATAAATGTAAATTCTTTATAAAAAACCAATTAAATCATATAACTAAATAGTTAATTTTAATATAATTTGATTAATAAATAAAAGATTAGAATATTTTTATTTAAGATAAAAATAATTTTTTATTAAAAATATCATCAATATCATTATTAATGATAAAAATCTTATTTATTAATAGTATTAATATTGATAATAAAGTCTTATAATCGTATTTTATAATGAAAATGGTCTTGAATTAATTTAAAATTATTATATAAAATCTATTTAATTAATTAAAACATTCATTTTAAATGTAGTAAAATACTACTACTATAGTAGTTTTGTTTGTTTTATAATATATTTCAAATATTATATAACTATTAAATTATAGTAAAATCAATATTGCATATAAAATAAATATAATTTATATATATTTTAATATATTAAATATAAACTAGATTATCATTATCAATACTATATATTTTAATCATCGTATAAGACTAACAATCTCATTTTTACTATTCATAATAATTTTCTAAAAAAATAAGTTAAAAACTTAATATCCTGTATTTTTTTACTAAATTAACAAAGACATTGTATTAATTTGATAAACAAAAACATTAATATATTCTACATTAATAGAATAATTAATTTTGAAATTGATTAATTAAAAAGTTATGATATTTTTTAGATAAAACAACTTATTTTATTTAATTAAATAATATAAATGAAGTCAATATTTCAGAAAATTTATTTTTTATAAAATTTACTAATTATAATAATTAAATAACATTTATAATTTTTTCTTATTTATAAATAGCATTTTCATTGATAACAATAATTAATAAATAACTATTTTATATTTATTTATGTTTTTTAATAAAAAAATAAATATTATGATATTTTTGTTTTACTATCATAAAATAAGATTTTCAAATATATTATTTTAATAAAAATTAAATAATAAAATCATAATAATATATTATAGTTAGTTAATAATTTTTAGTTATTTACTATCATTATTTTTTAATAACATCGATTTTTAATGAAGTCTATTTAATTTAAAATAATAAAAATATAGCTAACTATGCAAAATAAATTTTAAAAAGGAAATAAATCCGTAGTATAGTATATATGTTCATATTTTAGTATTTTATAAGTACTTGATATATCTATATTTTTTAATTATTATAATCAAAAAATTTTATATAAAAAATATAATTTAACTTAAATTTTATTTAAGAATAAATAAATAATTTTTTATAAAATTATTTTTTAACCAATTTTCAATAAAAATTTTAATATAATAAGAACTTATTTTATTCTTTTTAATCTATATAATATTAAAATATAAGATCAAAATATTTAATAATAAAATATTATCTATTTTGTATTATTGAATAACATATAGTTTATCTTTATATTATATTTACTTAAATTAAAAATTTAATGATATAAATGTTTTATCTAAAATTAAGGGTACTAATATTTTTTAAAATTAAATTTAAATTTAATTCTCATAGAAATTATTTATTACTAATATAGCTATAAATATATTAAATTTATTTAATATAATTTAAGTTTAATATTTTAATAAAATAAGATATATTCTATACATTTTATTAATATAAAATAATTATATTAAACTTACTTTATAAAATAAATAAATTATTATTCAATTTCCAGCTAATTTATATAAATTAGCATTTAAGATATTTTTATTTTCTAAAAAATAAAAGTTTCATATTTATTTATATTTTCTAATCTTATATTTATAATAAAATTATTATTTTTTTCTATTGAATCAAAATAGCTAATTTGAAATTAATACTTTTGTACTTAAATATAAAATAATTTTATAAAGTTATAATAAATAATAATAATTTAAAATAATAACTAAAATAAAATAAACAATTATCAATGCATATTGATGTTTTTAAAATATTTTTAAAAAAAATTATTTATTATTTAATTTGAATAAAATTAAATTTAAAATTTAATATTATAAAAAATAATTTAAAAAAAATTTTATTTTCAAAATATATTTAAAATAATAAAGATAAATTATTGTTTATAAAAAAAATTTAATTTTAAGAATCATTTCATTTTTTATATTTAAGTTAAAAAAAATTAAAAAATTAATATCAGATAATGGAATACTTTTTAATAGCTTGAAAATAATTATATAATAATTAATGAAATTAATTTTATTTATTTTTAAATTTAAAGATATTCAGTTTTTTGATAAGTATAAAAAATTAGAATAAATGATTTTTATTTTTAATAAAAGTCATCTTTATTATACTTTTAATTTCTAAAAAAATAATCATAGAATTTTTAGAAAATAAAAATAGTAATTAACTCTAATTATTATAGGCAATAAAATTAAATATATTAAAAAGTTAATTAAAATTATTAATGATGTATAATTTAATTATTGAAAGTTAATATTAGTAAAATAGACAATTCGAAAGAAAGCCTTTTTACTTCACTTTTAAAATAAAAAATAATAATTTTATGAAAATTAACTTATTTTGATGATAAAATTAACAATTAAACTACTAAAAATACAAATTAAAATTATTAAGAACTAATAATAAAATTATTGATAATACAATGTTTAAAAAACAAAATATAAAATAAGTTAATTACGAAATAAAAATAGAAATTTTAAAAAATCAGTATTGATTAAAGATAACTATTAATTTTTTTAAAAAAATTTATTACATAGTATAAATCATTATTAGTTTAAGTAATAATGACTTATTTTTTAAATTATTATTTATCTTATACTAATAACGTAAAAAACAAACTTATGATTTTGGTAAATTAAAGAAAATAGTATGCAAATTTATCTTGTTGGTGGCGCGGTAAGAGATCAATTATTAGGATTACCAGTATCTGATCGAGATTGGGTAGTTGTTGGTTCTACACCAGATGATTTAATTAAATTAGGTTTTCAGCAAGTAGGTAAGGATTTTCCTGTTTTTTTACATCCAAAAACACGCGAAGAATATGCGCTTGCACGCAAGGAACGCAAAACAAATGTAGGTTATACAGGTTTTTCTTGCTATACAGCACCTAACGTCACTATAGAAGAAGATCTTTTACGTCGAGATCTAACTATAAATGCTATTGCACAAACTGAAGATGGAAAACTTATTGATCCGTATCATGGTGAACAAGATATAAAAAATCGCTTATTACGACATGTCTCCAATTCTTTTACAGAAGATCCATTACGAATACTTAGAGTAGCGCGTTTTGCTGCTAGATTATCTAAACAAAATTTTTTTATTAGCAGTAAAACACAATCATTAATGAAAAAAATGGTTTTTAATTATGAGTTAAATACAATCACACCAGAAAGGATATGGATAGAAACGAAAAAAGCACTACAATCATCATCACCTGAAACTTATTTTAATATCTTATATAATTGTGGCGCATTAACTATTATTTTTCCTGAAATCAACAAATTATTTAGCATGTTTACAACTGAGGAAACGCATCTAAAAATTAATAAAGAAATAGATATGTTTTTAACCTTAAAAATGGCAGCGTTATTAACTGACGATATCGAAACTCGTTTTGCTGCTCTTTGTTATGATTTTATTCAAATATTATCAAAGTCGAAAAACTATTATCGTTATTATGATCACTCTATTAAGAGTTCTATTTTTATAGAGGCTATATGCAACAGGATACGCATTCCTAATAAAATAAAAGAGTTAGCTAAATTAGCTGCTGAATTTCATCTTAAAATACATCTAATTAACTTGTTAGAGCCTGAAAATATTATTGATTTATTCAATAAATTGGATAGTTGGCGAAAACCATCGCGAATTAATCAACTTTCTATTATTTATAAAGCTGTTTCCAGTGTTCAAATTGAACAGGAAAATATTACTCATCTACAAAGTGAATTTTTCATTGAAGCGTTAAAAATAGCACAACAAGTATCATACAAAAATATGATAAAAAAAAATATTAAAGGCCATGAGATAAGGGATGAACTCACAAAAGAACGTATTAAGGCATTAACTATCTGGAGACGAGAGCAAACTATTTTACCAATTTAGATTAATCTAGAGTTGATTTTATGCGCTCTATAATAATACTTATCTCTTTAGCCTGCTTCACAGCATTTGGTTTATATATTTTAATTCTCAGCCAAGAAACATCAAACTGATTTAAAATCATATCAGAAGTTTCCTCTGCAACACGTTCTATTAATTTAAATTTTTGTTTTTCTATATGTTTAATTACTTTTTGACTAACTATGGAATAATCTAAACAATGTTCCATTTGATCACTTTTATATGCAATATAATTATTTAATCCAATTTCAATATCTAATAATAATTCCTGTTTGATAGTTCGTTCCCATTCATAAGCACCAATCGTAGTAAATACTGATAATTGTTTAATAAACAGAATGTCCATTCTCCTTCCTATAATTTTAAAATTTAAATTAATAAATATTATATATATTTTTTATTATAAATAATTATAAAATAATTATATAATTAATCAAAATTAAAATAATAGTAAAATTATTAAAAACTAATATAATAAAATGTCATAAAATAACAAAATATTTAAAAAATATTAAACTACAAAATTTAGATAATTAAATTAAGATATGTATCCTATTAATTTTTATTAATTTATCAATATCATCATAATATTAAAGTATAATATTAAATAATTCTAATTATAAAATAAAAAATTTAAATATATTAAACTAAGATATCTTTATTATTCGAAGTCATGATTATAATCATGACTAAATTTATCATAATTATCTTTTCAGACTATTTATATAACTTATTTTCCAACAAATTTTTTTGCTTTATAATCTATCTTAATAATTTAGTTAATTATTAATACTATATGAAATCATAAAAATTATTTGAATAGAAATATCTTATATATCAGTAAAAAAATAACAATTTTAAATCATATTAATTAATAAAATTAATTAATATAAATAATTTTATTATCTTTATTTCGTTATTCAGATATGGCATTTTTTTATTTTTATAAATACAATAGATAATTTATTTAACTAATGTTTATTTTACATTATCTTAATGATGTAAAAAATATTCTCCTATTCCTATATTATCTAAATCTTTATTGATACTATTTCATTAATTAATTATTTTGCTATTATCATTATGATGAAATTCATCCTATATACTTTTAATTATAAAATAGGATTTAATATTGCATAAAATAAAAAAAATAATTGAAAAATTTTTAAAATAATAAAAATTATTTTTCATTCTATTATTTTATTTTATATGAATTTATGTAATAAAAGTAAGTATTAATATGTTAATGGGAACAAATCTTACAGAGGCCAACGCGATTTAACAATAATATCCAAACTATTATTAAAACCATTTTGTAAGTGAATCATACCAGCTAATGCTATCATAGCTCCATTATCAGTGCAAAATTCTGGTCTTGCATAAAATACTTCTCCACCTTTTTTTACTATTGATTCTACCATTTTAATTCGTAAGGTACGATTTGCACTTACACCACCAGCCATAACTAGACGCTTAAAACCAGTTTGTTCTAAAGCACGTTTACATTTAATTATTAATGTATCTACAACTGCATCTTCAAATGCTAGAGCAATATCAGCAATAGTTTGTTTATCCATTATATTATTGCGAATCGTATTAATAGTAAAAGTTTTTAAACCAGAAAAACTAAAATCTAGTCCAGGACGATCTGTCATAGGGCGAGGGAATATGAAACGACCAATTTTACCTTGTTGAGCTATTAATGAAATTGCTGGCCCACCTGGATAATCTAGGCCTAATAATTTTGCTACCTTATCAAAAGACTCGCCAGCAGCGTCATCAATTGATTCGCCAAGCAATTGATATTGGCCAATATCAATTGCATTAATTAACTGAGTATGTCCACCAGAAACCAATAACGCTATAAAAGGAAATTTAGGATTGTTTTCTTCCAACATTGGTGCTAGTAAATGTCCCTCCATATGGTTAATAGGGATAGAAGGAATATGCCAAGAAAATGCTAATGAACAACTTATTGTTGCCCCTACTAATAAAGCACCAATTAAACCTGGACCAGCGGTATAAGCAATAGCGTGAATATCACGACCTGTTGAACCTGATTCTTTAAGTGCTGCTTTGATTAAAGGGATTACTTTACAAATATGGTCTCGAGAAGCTAATTCTGGCACTACCCCACCATAATCGGCATGTAAAGTTATCTGACTATATAATTGATTCGCCAATAAACCAAATTTATCATCATAAATTGCGACACCTGTTTCATCACAAGATGTTTCTATACCTAAAACACGCATATATTACTCATTAATTTTAATAAAAATACAAATTATATATTTTATATAAAAAATTGTATAACTTTTTAGAAAATAACTCAATATTTAAATCTAATTACTTAATTTATATTAATTAAATAATTAATTAGATGATCAATTTTGTTGATAAATAAACCAGATATATAATTATTTTATTAAAAATTTAAATAATTTATTATATGATTTATATGTTTCATTTTACACAGTACTTTACAAACCTATATTCATTGAAGTAAAATTTCATACCATTTTAAAGATACAGTTGGCTATATCATATTGCTAGCAAAAGTTAATTTTTGAGGTAAGAGGCACATGCCTGTAATTAAAATACGTGAAAACGAGCCATTTGATGTAGCTCTACGCCGTTTTAAGCGTTCTTGCGAAAAAGCAGGAGTATTGGCTGAAGTACGGCGCCGTGAGTTCTATGAGAAACCAACAACTCTTCGTAAACGTGAAAAGGCTTCAGCAATAAAGCGTCATGCTAAAAAAATAGCTCGCGAGAACGCACGACGAGCTCGTTTATACTAAAGCCTATTATCTTTTTATCAATGATCATTTTATGACTGGGCGAATTTCTCGTATATTTATTAATAATTTATTAGCCAAAACTGATATAGTTGATCTTATTGGCGCAAAAGTACCATTAAAAAAGAAAGGCGAAAACTACAACACATGTTGTCCATTTCATAATGAAAAAACACCTTCATTTGTTGTTAATAATCATAAACAATTTTATCATTGTTTTGGTTGCGGCATCCACGGTAATGCAATTGATTTTATAATGAATTATGAAAAACTTGATTTTGTTGAAACTATTGAAGAACTCGCTAGCATACATGGATTGGAAGTTACTTATGAAACAAATAATAATTCAAATAAAATCGAATTTTGTCAGAAAAAAAATCTTTATAAATTAATGGATAATATTAACCGATTTTATCAAGATTCATTAAATAAATTAGATTCATATAATGCAAAACAATATTTAATATATCGTGGTCTAACTGATGAAGTTATTCATCATTTTTCAATTGGTTTTGCACCAATAAGATCAAACGATCTGTTTGAGTATTTGACTAAATATGTTTATAATCATAAAGAATTAAATTCTATAGGTATTTTATTTTCTGATAATAACGGGCGCATACATGCTCGCTTTCGTAAGCGAATAATGTTTCCAATCAGAGATAGAAAAGGACGTGTAATAGCGTTTGGTGGTCGTATTTTAGATAATACTTTACCAAAATATCTCAATTCACCAGAAACTGATATCTTTCATAAAGGAAAGCAATTATATGGCCTATATGAAGCAATAAAAAATAACCCAGAACCTTCTAAACTATTAGTTGTCGAAGGTTACATGGATGTTATAGCTATGGTACAATTTGGTATTAAATATACAGTAGCATCATTGGGTACATCAACAACTACTGAACATATTCAATTACTTTTTCGAATAACAGATACAGTTATTTTTTGTTATGATGGAGATAAAGCAGGACGAAAAGCAGCATGGCGCACGCTTAAATCTACGCTTCCATATTTAAGTGATGGACGAAGGATATTATTTATGTTTCTACCTAATGGTGAAGATCCCTGATTCACTAATACGTAAAGAAGGTAAAACAAATTTTGAACAACGAATATATAGATCATATTCATTATCTGAATTTTTATATGAAACATTAATTGCGCAAGTTGATTTAAATAGTTATGAAGGAAAAGCTAAATTAAATGGGCTAACTATTCCTTTGCTTAAAAAAATACCAAGTAATGTTTTACAAATATGCCTAGCAAAAGAATTAGGTAATTTTATTGGTATACCTGATATTTCCTGCATTCTTAGAATGATTAAAAGATGGTCTATTAAAAAAGTAGATTTTAATATACAAAAAATTAAACCAACAACGATGAGAATATTAATAGGATTATTAATACAAAATCCAAATTTTGTAAGTTTAATTCCACCTCTTAATGAAATTAAACACTCTCAATTACCAGGGTTATCGTTATTTTTAGAATTAATTGAACTTTGTCAATCTAATCCTACCATAAATACTTGTCAATTATTGGAATATAATCGTAACAATAAATTTATTAAACAACTTGAAAAACTAGCAACTTGGAACGATATAGAAATAAAAGATATAGCCAAAAAATTATTCCAAGATGCTTTGAAGCATTTATTTACTATCGTTCTTAATGAAAAGTTTGAATTTCTAATAGCAAAGGAACGAACTGAAGGTTTAACTAATGAAGAACGAAAAGAAGTTCATTTGATTACTATTAAAAGCATAGAAAAGAATCTTAAAAAGAAATAAAAAGATCAGGCTTATAAATCTACCGCATAAAACATGGCAAAAAATAAAGCACATGCAAGTTATCATGATATGATAGCATCATCATATCACATAAAATAATTAAAATTCACTTTAATTTTATGGTCGGGCAACTTGTTTTTTCTAACAAAAAACTAACTTAAATTAAGAAGTGTGGATACCATCTTATGGAGCAAAATTCGCAATCACAGCTGAAGCTATTAGTTACTAAAGGTAAAGAGCAAGGCTATCTGACTTATGCTGAAGTCAATGATCATCTTCCTGAAGATATCGTCGATTCATATCAGATAGAAGATATCATACAGATGATTAATGATATGGGCATTCAAGTGATGGAAGAGACTCCTGATGCTGATGATCTTATTCTAGCAGAAACTTCTACCGATACTGATGATGATACTGTTGAAGCTGCTGCACAAGTATTATCTAGCGTTGAAAGTGAAATAGGTCGTACAACAGATCCTGTACGAATGTATATGCGTGAAATGGGTGCAGTAGAATTATTAACTCGTGAAGGTGAAATTGATATTGCTAAACGTATCGAAGATGGCATTAATCAGGTTCAATGTTCTGTTGCTGAATATCCTGAAGCTATAGCTTATCTATTAAGGCAATATGAACGTGTTGAAAAAGGTGAAACACGCTTATCTGATATTATTATCGGTTTTGTAGATCAAGATATTGAAGAAGACTTAACACCAATATCAACACACATAGGTTCAATTCTATCAGAAGAAGTCAAAAATAACAATGAAGATAAAGATGAAGATGATGATTCCGATGAATCCGATGAAAATAATGTAGATCCAGAACTTGCTAAGCAAAAGTTTTTAGAACTTCATAATCAATATGAACGAACTTCTATTAAAATTCAAAAAAATGGTCGTAACCATCCTAATTCAATAGCAGAGATCGAACAATTATCCGAAGTTTTTAAACAATTTCGTTTAATACCAAAACAATTTGATTATTTAGTAAATAATATGCGTAATATGATGGAACGTGTTCGCTTTCAAGAACGCCTTATTATGAAACTTTGCATTGAGGAATGCAAAATACCAAAAAAAAATTTCATTACTTTGTTTTCAGGTAATGAAACTAATATTCATTGGTTAAATACAGCAAAAGCAATGAATAAATTATGTTCTAAAAAATTAAATGAAATAGAAGAAGTTATACTGAAATCATTACAAAAATTACAACAAGTTGAAGAAGAGACTGGATTAACTATTGAACAGGTAAAGGACATTAATCGCCGTATGTCTATTGGTGAAGCAAAAGCTCGTCGAGCAAAAAAAGAGATGGTTGAAGCCAATTTGCGTTTAGTTATCTCTATTGCTAAAAAATATACTAATCGAGGTCTTCAATTCCTTGATCTAATTCAGGAAGGTAATATTGGTTTAATGAAAGCAGTTGATAAGTTTGAATATCGTCGCGGATATAAATTTTCAACATATGCAACTTGGTGGATCCGTCAGGCAATCACCCGCTCAATTGCTGATCAAGCACGTACTATCCGTATTCCAGTACATATGATTGAAACAATTAACAAACTTAACAGAATTTCTCGTCAAATGTTACAAGAAATTGGACGTGAACCATCACCAGAAGAATTATCTGAACGTATGTTAATTCCTGAGGATAAAATTCGTAAAGTACTAAAAATTGCTAAAGAACCAATTTCAATGGAAACGCCAATTGGCGATGATGAAAATTCACATCTTGGTGATTTTATTGAAGATACTACTTTAGAGCTACCATTAGACTCTGCTACTTCTGAAAGTTTACGTTCAGCTACAAATGAAGTTTTATCTGGTTTAACAATACGTGAAGCAAAAGTTCTTCGAATGCGTTTTGGTATTGATATGAATACAGATCATACATTAGAAGAAGTAGGCAAACAATTTGATGTTACACGTGAACGAATTCGACAAATTGAGGCAAAAGCATTACGTAAATTACGGCATCCAAGCCGTTCTGAAGTTTTACGCAGCTTTTTAGATGAATAAATGAGTTTTTATTTTATATACTTTTATTAGACAACATGATCAGATTAACAAAAAACTATTTAATTATTATAGTAGTAATAAGATGCAAATATAAGTTAAATTTTATGGCCCCTGCTGGATTCGAACCAGCGATCAAGCGATTATGAGTCGCCTGCTCTAACCACTGAGCCAAGGGGCCGATTATCAATCGGATACATTTTTTATTTTTAAACTTATCCATTTTTTATAAGAAATAAAATTTACTTATTATAAAGAAAATGGATAAGTTTAGCATTAACTATCTATAATTTATCTACTAATAATCTTATAATTTAAATCAGATATTTGATTTATTAAAAAACAATTTTTTATTAAATTTATGTTTAAAATTTAATAACTTATATTATAAATAATCTATAAAGAACATATCATAAATATATTTATGATATTTATGATATTTATGATATATATATCATATTTATTATTCTTAAGATAAATAATAAATACAAATATTATAAAATCTTTATTCATTATTTTAAGATCAATTATAATTTATAATAAAATTCATAATTTATTTTATAAAAATATCAATAATTTGATATAATAACATATATGATTTTTTTATACAAACTATTATTTAAATATTTATTGAATAATATATAAATATATAATTCTTATATGGTAAAAAAAATCAAATATATCATATTATAAAATAATTTTTATATTTTATACTAATGCCTATCATACATAATATAAAAAATATTTAAAAAAAATAGTATTTTTTTTAAATATAATTTAATTAATTTTAAAATAATTAAAATAAAATTTTATATATTTTGAAAATGATATTTAATATCAATTATTAATTAATTTAAATTAAAGTTTTTATAAAGTATTATTTAAAATATGTTATATTATATAATTTAAATTCGAATAAAAACAATTTACTTTAAATTTCGATAATATTTATTATTAAATAAATATTATTTTAATATAATTAATGTGTATTTTAAAACATATAATTAAATTACTATTTTGTTAATTAACATAAAATCTAAAATAAAGCATTTTAACTTAATATTCATTAAAACAAATTAAAATTAATTTAAAATAAATTTATTACTCATATATAACAAATAAATAAAAACTAATTAAATCGTATAATTTATTATAATTTTTATATCAAAACAATAAATTCAATGCTAACTAATTTAATAAAATGAATATTTAAAAAAATTAAATTTTAAAATATAGATAAATTTAACTTAAACTATACATAAATAATTTTACTTTATGAAAATAATATATAATATAACATTTTTGATTTAATATAAATATTAATAATATATTATTATTTAAAGTTGTTCTAGAAATTTAACTATAGCATAATCAATACTTTATAATAAATTATTTAATTTATGTAACGATTATATTTAAAATATTTATATTTAAATAAAAAATTTAACTTTAAAAATCATCTTAAAAATAAATCTTATTTTTACTTAATATTGATTATTATCAATTTATAAAATAAATAAAAATAATTCACATTTAATTAATATTTTTTATTAAAAAAAACTTAATTAACAATAAATTTATTTAAGAAATTAATATTTATAAAAAAAATAAACAGAATATAAAATTATCTAAAAATCATATAACAAATTTTGTTAAAAATGATAATTATAAAAATATAAAAAATATAATTTATAAAAATTAAAAATAAAATCGATAAATATTCCACTAAAATATATGAATTTTATTTTTATAAAACTTAATATATTCTAAATTTTTAATAATATATTTATATTTTATTATGATTAAATGAGTTTTATATAAATAGTTATATGTTATTATTATATTTAATTATATTAATTAGAAAATAAAAAATTTAGATAAATTAACTAAATTATTTAAAATGATTTTAAAATAAAAAAATTAATTACTAAGATGATTATCTTATTTATCTAAGATTAATTATTAGTAAATAGTTCTCTTCTTGATTATATTTATTAATTTTATATTTTAATCTATCTATATTTAACTAAATTAAATAATAAATAGAATCATCTACAATTAAGTAAATGTCTTTAATAAATAAGGATATCCATATTATAATTATATTTATTAATTAATAACAATAAAAATAAAATTAAAAATAAAATATATATAAAATATAATTTATTTTATATATATTAATATATTTAAATACAATATAATAACTATATTGTATTTATTTGTATTAAATAAATTATTTTTTATTTAAAAGAAAAAGATTTGATATTATTATAAATAAATAGATTATTGATATCTTTTATATTTATATAATTTTATATTAGATCATGATATTCTTTTATTTAAATTTTATCATTTTAAATAAATATTATAATATTTATTTTCTAAAATATTTTATATTTATTTTCTTTTTTTAATTAAATATTTTTAAATTTTTCTGTTAATTTTTATTATATAAAGCCATTGATTTCTCTATATGGATTGTAATTAATAATTTAATTATCATAATTAATAATAATTAAAGAAAATAAATTTAGTTACCTTATCTCTATAAATAATCTAGTTAAATTTTTTTATTTTAATTTAATAAATAGCATTTAAATAACATTAATAGTTTTAATTGATTATAATAAAACTTATCATTATTGATTAATTTTTATTTTTTATAAAAATATTAATAAAAATTAATATTTTTTATTTTTTTATTATTTTAACATTTTTTAAAAAAAGTTTTTTATTGTTATATTCATTAAAATATAAAATACAATACTTCCAAGTTCTCCAGTTGATTGTTAAATAAATAGTTATAAATATCTATTTATATATAATATAGATTAATAAAATTATATAATTAACTTCTTTAATTATTTAGATATGAATATATATAGTATCTAATAGTATTAATAAGTTTAAAGAAAATAACTGTTATATACTTTTTAATAAATTTTATTTTTTATAAGTATTTTAAATTGAAATATAAAAAAATAATAGTTTTGATATTTTTAATTTATTAAGTTTGTTACATGCACTAAGTCAATATGCATAAATCATACTTTTATTATTAAAAATATAATAATAAATATTTTTAAATAAAGATTTAATATGCCATATCAAATGTTTTTATTAATTTAAAAATAAATTGATATCTTTATCTATAATAATTATCAATAAATCTAGTTCACTATGCTTTATCTTATTTCGGATATTTTTTATTAGCATTTATTTTATAACAATTTATATTTTGATAAATTATTAGAGTATATCAATAATAATTGATACTTCGAATAAATATTTTTATACTACTAAGACTAAAAGAGAAGTTATCACAATAACCAATACTATACTCATATAATATTTATCAGAATAATTAAAATTAATAGATAGCTTAAAGATATGAAATAGAAAAATATGATTAAATAAACAAGTGGTTTATTTTAATTTCTATTTTATATGTATATATAAGATTATAAAATAATTTATGATTTTAAAAAGTATAAAATAACTCATCTTAATCGAAATAATTTAATAAAATACTTATTATGAATTAATCTATTTAATAAAATAGAGATAATTTTTTAAAATATTGTAAAAAGTCTATAAATACTTTTTATTCACTCAGAAATAAATATAAAATATATTTGAATTTTATATAATAAATAAATAATATTGCATTATAATAATAATATAGTTTATATAATAAAATTATATTATTAAAATAATAAACTAATAATAATTGTATATTATATATACTGATTTTGTAAGTAAATCTTAAATAATTTCAGATGATTAACTAAAGAGATATATATTACTAATAATATATAATTTACTACTATAGTAAATATTTTATAATAAATCATATATAAATAAAAGATTATATTTTTAATTATTTTTTATAAAACAAAATAGTTTTAATGAAATCAATGTATAATTATAATATTTGATATTAAAATAAAAATAAATTAAAGTGATTTATAATTTTTATTATAATTTATCTTTAAATAATTAAATAACTTTATAGTTATTAGATTAATTTAATAACTATCAGAGAAATAGCAAAAAAAATTATATCTTCATAATGAAATAGAATTTATTCTAAATAACCTTTATTTAGGAGTAAACTTTAATATGAATAGTCTATATTTTAGTTGTTTTATTTATTTTCTAAATACTATTATTTTTTTGTTAATTATATATAAAAAATAATCTATCTTAATTTAAGATTCACACTGAAATAAAATTTCAATTATGAAATACTTTTTATTATTTTATTTATTATTTTTCATTAAAATAATAAATAAAAATTAAGTTTAAATGAATTTATTGCGATTATTAATATTAGTATAGTGATTTTTATGATAATTTTTACTAAATAATTAATTCATTATTAGTAATAAAAAAATTTTCTTAATAAGAGTTATTTATCTAAATTTTTTTATAGAAACACTTTCTTAATAAAATATATATAATTTATTAATTAATACAATTTAACGTTTTTATATATTAAACTATAAATAAAAATACTTTATCAGAAAGATAATATTTGTTTTTTTAAAAAAATCTAAATTATAAAAATTCATATAAATGTTAATATTTGTTTTTTTAAACCAAATTAGTTTAAGAATAAAATTCCTAGGTTTAAATTTTATTTTAAGTATATTTTATAATTTAAAAGTTTTTAAGATTTAAATTAATTAATATCTTTATTTATAGATAACGTTTACGACTTTATTGTATAATAATGACTATTATTATACAATAAAGTCGTATAATATAATAATAGAATAAAATTATTTATTATACTTTACCAAAATAATCATTAATACATATTATTAATATCATAAATTTATTTATATTTATAGTATTTTCTTTTTTATTTTTTTTTAAATAAACATTTAAATAAGTTAAATGTTTAATGTTAAAATTTAAAAATCATTATTTATTTAAATATAAAATATATAAAATCGAATTATCTCTATTAAGATATTTATAAATTTCTTTAAGTTTTTATTTTATTTATCTTAAATAATTCTTTTTATTAAATAAATATTTACAGCGCTATAATCATGAATGCATTTTTAATAATTAAAACAAATATTGTTGCCCAAACAGAAGCTGATAATAAAAACATTATATATACTTTTGTTTTATCCATTAATAACATACCTGCAACTAATGGTATTATGTATCTTAATACAGCAATAAAACGTGATGTAAATAATACTTTCATTTCTTTATTTTTTAACTTATTTTTGGCAAAATCAATAATTGATTGATAGCGATTAAAAAAAGAGCTAAATATTTTTTTTCTAGTTATTTGATTACCGAGGTAATAGGAAATTATTGAACCTATTGTTGCACCTAAAACAATAGCTAACCAAACTAAGATAATATTTAATTTTGGTAAGCTAGCGATAATACTTGTTAATAATATAATTGATGCAGGAGGTAAGAAAGAAGATAAAGCAATAGTTGATTTACTCATTGCAATGCTAAATATTATTATAAATAACCATATTGGATTTAAATTAATATTCGACCAAAATTCATTTAGATATATCATAATTTTTTCTTTTTTTTTATTATAGGTTAGTTCCATTCAGTTAAACTATTTAAAATAGTAGTAAAATATTATAATTTATCCATTTTAATATAAACTAAAATTATTTTTATATAAAATAATTTATTATTGAATTTAATTAGAATATCTATTAAAGATAACCTAAAATTTCTATAAATTAATTAAATATCTAACATTAATTATTAGTTATTAATAGATAATAATAAAGAATATTAAATAGATTATTTAAAATTTAAAATATATTTATAAAATATATATTAAATTTTAAATTAGAAGATATGGTTATACTTTTAATTTATAAATCTTTTATTATATAGTATTTATTATTTCAATTTTTAAATTTATTTATATTAGAATATCATTGTTAAATAAAATACTGCTATGCGTTTTTAAAAAAAATTGTATTATTTTAACATATATGATATAAAATATATAATATAATTATCCGATTATATTATTAAATAAAACAATAGATATATTTATACTACTCATAGTAATCAATATTTGCTATAATTTTAATAATTTCTTATTTTTAATAAAGTAGTATAAAATTTATAAATACTACTATTTAGTAGTTTTATATTTTCAATATTTATTTATAAATAAATTATATAACTTAGTTAGTTAAACATGTTATGTTTTTAATTAATTAACTATTCATTTTTACGTTAGTTTTTTATTTTTTATTCTGTTTATTAATTTATCTATTAATAATAGAAATATATTTAAATTTTTAATCAATTAATTTTTATTAAAAACCATTTATTATTACTTAAGATATATTAATTAATATAGCTAAGATTTTTTAATCTAAAGATATTAAATATTTTAAAAGTTTAAAATATTATTTTATTTTTTGATTATTATTTTAAGCACTTTACTTTTTTTAGAAGTAGTTGTTTGATCAGAATTAAAAAACTTAATATTTTATTAATTATATAATAATATTATGTAATAATAAATTTGATAACAAAATACTTCTTCAATTAATTATTTGAAATAATTGAAGATTGAGTTATAAAATAACTATACATAATAAAAATTATTTTTATATATTATTTTAAAATATAATTTTATTATATAAAATATATAATTATTATAATACAATATTTTTGATTTATTATTAAAAATTTAAATTTATTTTATATTTATTATTGAATGAATAAGAAATAATTATAGATTTTTTTACAATATTTTTAAAAACTGTCTTTATTTTATCAAAAAATTAATTAAGATAATAAGTATTTTATTAAATTATTTCGATTAAGATAAGTAATTTTATACTTTTAAAAATTATAAATTATTTTATAATCTTATATATCCATATAATAATAGAAATTAAAATAAACTATTTATTTATTTAATCATATTTTCTATTTCATATCTTTAGGTAGTCTATTAATTTTAATTATTTTAATAAATATCCTATGAGTACAGTATTAGTTAGGATAATAACTTCTATTTTAAACTTAATAGTATAAAAATACTTATCCGAAGTATCCAATTAATATTGATATATTCTAATAATTTATAAAATATAAATTGGTATAAAATAAATACTAATAAAAATATCAGAAATAAGATAAAGCACATCGAACTAGATTTATTTTATAATTCTTATAGATAAGATGTCAATTTATTTTTAAATTAATTAAAACATTTGATATGACATATTAAATGTTTATTTAAAAATGTTTTTATTATATAATTAACAATAAAAATATGATTTATATATATTGACTTATCATATATAGAACAAATTTAATAAATCAAAAATATCAAAGCTATTAAATTTTTTTATGTTTCGATTTAAAATACTTATAAAAATAAAATTTATTGAAAAATATATACAGTTATTTTTTTAAACTTATTAATACTACTAGATATTATATATATTCATATCTAAATAATTAAATAAGTGAATTATCTAATTTTATTAATCTATATTATATATAAATAGATATTTATAATCATTTATTTAACAATCAACCGGAGAACTTGGAAGTATTGTATTTTATATTTTAATAAATATAACAATAAAAAACTTTTTTTAAAAAATGCTAAAATAATAAAAAAATTAAAAAATATTAATTTTTATTAATATTTTTATAAAAAAATAAGAATTAAGTAATAATGATAAGTTTTATTACAATCAATTAAAACTATTGATGTTATTTAAATTTCATTTATTAAATGAAAATAAAAATTTAAGTAGATTATTTATAGATATGAGATAAAGTAAATTTATTTTCTTCGATTACTATTAATTATGATAATTAAATTATTAATTAGAATCCATATAGTAAAATCAATGGTTTTATATAATAAAAATTAACAGAAAAAATTTAAAAATATTTAATTAAAAAATAAATAAATATAAAATATTTTAGAAAATTAATATTATAAATATTTATTTAAAATGATAAAATTTAAATAAGAAAATATCTTGATCTAATATAAAATTATATAAATATAAAAGATATAAATAGTATGTTTGTTCATAACAATATCAAATATATTTTTTCTAAATAAATAATAAATTTATTTAGAAAATTTTTATAAAATCATAAAATAATAATACTAATTAATATCGTTTCTGTTTTAAATATATAAAATTTTTTTTAAATTAGACTTATAAAATATTTAGATTAATATTATTACTAATATTAAAAAAATCCAACTATCACGAAAATAAATCAACTACCATATTTTTTAAAAAATAAAATAAACAGCTATATTTAACGTGATCTTAATTAGAAATCTGTTTAATCTTAGATTATAAAATTTGTCAAAAAATTATTCAACTAAATAATAACTAATATTATTTTTATAAAACTAATAGTTCTATAAAAGATTTATTAATATAAAATATGAAATTAAGTGCTTTATTAGTGTGATATAAGGAGAAAAATCTAATATATATTTTATATAACAATATAAATGTAAATAAAAACAATTACTTTATTTTTTTGATATATATTTTGATAGTAAAAATTATATTTATCATATAATATTTACTAATAAGTGATAATTCTTTTATTATATTAATTTTAATAAACAAAATAATTATATATATTAACAATAATTAATAATTGAATACACTAAATATTTAATTTAAATATTTTGTTATTCTATAATACAAATTACAATTATATTAATAATAAAAATTTTTTAAAATAAATTATAGTTCTATAAAATATCTTTATAATATTTTATTTTTAATAATTAATATTTTACTATATTTTACATAATTTAGCTTATATATAAAATTTGTTTTAAAATCTAAGTAGATTATATTTTTAGTTTATCAATTATTTATATTTTTATCTATAATAAAAATATAAATAATTTTAAATAAATAAATTGTAATGTTTTATAATATTAAAGAGAAAATTATGACACTAAAGAAAATAAGAAAAATAAAAACAGATAATTAAATATCAAAACTTTTAATAAAAAAACAGTCGAAACATAAATAATTGATATTAATAGAATTAGCATTATCGATTTAAATAAATAACAACTAATATCCAAACATATTTATAAAACAAAAAATAATAATCATGAAATAATTAATAACTAATTATCTCTATAAAATAGAGAATTAATTTTATTATGTTTTTTTCATCTTAATGATTAAAATATAAAATTTAAGTTAAAATAATACAGAATAAATAAAAAATATTATAACTAATATCGATTACTATTTTATTAGTAAACTATCTGAAGATAGTTTTATCAAATCAATATTAGCTCGTTAATAATAAACATTATCTAATGATAATATACGTAAATTAAATTTATTTATTAATTATTAGATAAATAATCATACATATAATATTTATCAAAAAATAATATTAATCAATTCAATATTATTTTTAATACTTTTAAAACTTATAATTTACTTATAATTCTTTTAATTTTTAAAATTGAATTTTTTGATAACTGATATTAAAATAAGTTTAGAATTAAATATTAAAATATTAATGTTTTATTTTAAATCATTATTAAATTAGTATCATTGATAAAGAAATATATAAAATTTCATATGATAACTAAAATAATAACAAATATTATTATAATATATTACAATGTAATAACTAAGATAATATCTTATATCTTTTCTATTTTCAAAACTTATTATTAACAAAATAAATATTTTATATAAATATCTTATTATTTTATTTTATTAAAAATTTAAAATAAGAAAAAAATAAGAATTTATTATTATAATAAATAATATTTACTCTTAAAATAACTGAAAATTTTTTATTTTACGTATAACGAATGTTTTTTTTAAAAAACCATTTAAATTTAAATTAATTAATTTTTAATTATTAATATATAGTAATTTAAGTATCAAAAATTTTCACTTTATATTGAGGATTTTTTAAATTTTCAATAGAAAAAATATCTTCTAATTGTTCTGCTGTCAATAAACCTTTATCCAATACCACTTCTTTAACATTTTTACCTGTTTCGGCGCATATTTTACCGACAATATCACCATTATGATGTCCAATAAATGGATTAAGATAAGTAACAATCCCAATAGAATTAAAAACATATTTTTCACAAATTTCCTTATTAACTGTAATACCTATAATACATTTTTCTAACAAATTACGACAAGAATTATTCATTAATGAAATTGATTCAAAGATTGCTTGGCTAATTGCAGGCTCCATCACATTCAACTGTAATTGACCAGCTTCAGCAGAAATTGTAACACAAGTATCATTACCTATAACCTTAAAGCAAGCTTGATTAACAACTTCAGGGATAACTGGATTAATTTTAGCAGGCATAATAGATGAACCAGCTTGTAACTCCGGTAAATTTATTTCTTTCAAACCAGCTCGAGGTCCAGAAGAAAGCAATCGAAGATCATTACATATTTTTGATAATTTAACAGCTAAACGCTTTAGTCCTGCATGAACTGTAATATAAGCACCGCAATCGGAGGTTGCTTCAATTAAATCTTCTGCTGGAATACAAGGTAGTTCTGTTACTTCAGCTAATTTTTTTATTACCAATTCTTGATAACCGACAGCTGTATTAACTTTTGTTCCGATTGCAGTTGCTCCAAGATTAACTTCAAGTAATAATTCACTAACACTATGTAAATTCTTTATTTCTTCTTTTAGTAAGATAGCAAATGCATGAAATTCTTGTCCTACTGTCATAGGAACAGCGTCTTGTAATTGTGTTCTACCCATTTTAAGAATATCTTTAAATTGATTTGCTTTTTGCTCAAAACCATCTTGAAGTAGAGTAATTGATTGAATTAAGTTGTTAATTGAATTATAAACTGCAATACGAAATCCTGTTGGATAAACATCATTAGTTGATTGACTTTTATTTAAGTGATCATTTGGATTTAAATACTGATATTCACCCTTTTTATGACCCATTAATTCAATGCCAATATTAGCCAAAACTTCATTAATATTCATATTTAAAGATGTACCAGCCCCACCTTGAAATACATCTATTGGAAACTGATCCATGCATCTACCTTTGTTTAAAATTTCATCACAAGCATCAATAATTACATTTGCTTGTTTTTGTGAAATAGTTTTTAATTCTTTATTTGCCATTGCTGCTGCTTTCTTTACCATTACCATTCCACGAATGAATTCAGGTACATTATTAATAGTTCTGTCGCTAATAGAAAAATTCTCGATTGCACGCAATGTGTGGATGCCGTAATAAGCTTCAGCAGGTACATCTCGCTTACCTAATAAGTCCTCTTCAGAACGAATATTTTTCGACATAAAAACCTTCTTGAAATTATATAATGATATTGTTTATGAATATAAAATATTATATATAATATTATTTATTATGATTAATTAAATATAATATATATCACTAAATTCAGATAACTTATTAAAACATAATTTTTATAAAAATGATAAATTTATAAATAATATTAATATTTTTATATTAAAAATAAATATTTATAATATCACTCTTTTTAACATAATTTATTTCAATAAGTTAATAAGCTAATATTATAGTTATTAAATATTAATAAAAATGTTATGCGCTGTTTTTCATTTATATTTTTATGTTCATTTATTTATATAAAATTTATTATTTTCTTAAAATTAATCACATTGGTAAATTAAAACATTAGTGTGCTAATCACTATAGTAATATTAATTATATTAATTTCCATATATTTAAAATTTTTAATAAAATAATTAAATTAATGATTTATTTTTAATATAAAAATAAATTAACGTTAAAAAAATAACAATTAAAAATTAATTAAAAAAATTTTGCTAATTATGAATAATCTATTTATTTTATCTAATCTTTTTATTATCCAGATTCATTCATACTTACTTTTCTTTATCTGAAAGAATAATAATTATAAAACTTATATGAATTATTTATTTTTCATTCTGCTTAAACAACTAATTGATGCTTTGAACTATTTTTAAAATAGAAACCTATGAGAAAGTATTGATTTTATAAAATTTAATAAAAAATCAAACAATATTAAACATATAGATAATTCTTTAAAAATCATGATGATAAAATGCTGATAATTTTATTTTAGATTAAAAAGAAAAAATCTTTGAATACCCTATTGAATTAATTTTAATTAACCCCACTTACTTAATAGGTATTGGTATTCAATGAACTGCGTACTAGTATCATCATTTATTTATTTTATATGGATTTTATTTATAGGAGATCTATTAATGAAGATTCGTCCATTGCATGATCGAATTATCATCAATCGCGAAAAAGTTGAAGCTAAATCCGCTGGAGGTATTGTTTTAACAGGCTCTGCTGCAGGTAAATCAACTCGAGGTAAAGTTCTAGCTGTTGGTAACGGTAGAGTT
This sequence comes from Arsenophonus sp., assembly GCA_052171275.1. GTDB lineage: Bacteria > Pseudomonadota > Gammaproteobacteria > Enterobacterales > Enterobacteriaceae > Arsenophonus. Next base: position 1,979,711 of record CM125795.1, read on the forward strand.
TTAGATAATGGTGAAAATAAACCATTAGATGTAAAAGTTGGCGATACTGTTATTTTTAACGATGGCTATGGCGTAAAGACAGAAAAGATTGATAACGATGAAGTATTAATTATGTCAGAAAGCGATATTCTGGCAGTTGTTGAAAAATAATTCCTAGTTTAAAATCTTCTGAATGAAATAATTTAAAGGAAAGAAAACAATGGCAGCTAAAGATGTGAAATTTGGTAGTGATGCGCGTGCAAAAATGCTTCGTGGGGTAAATATTCTTGCAGATGCAGTTAAAGTTACTTTAGGTCCTAAAGGTCGAAATGTAGTTTTAGATAAATCTTTTGGATCTCCTTCAATTACTAAAGATGGTGTATCTGTTGCACGTGAAATTGAATTAGAAGATAAATTCGAAAATATGGGTGCTCAGATGGTAAAAGAAGTTGCTTCTAAGGCAAATGATGCCGCAGGTGATGGCACAACAACTGCAACAGTATTTGCTCAGTCTATCGTAAGCGAAGGTTTAAAAGCAGTTGCTGCAGGTATGAACCCAATGGATTTAAAGCGTGGTATTGATAAAGCTGTTCTTGCGGCAGTAGAAGAATTGAAAAAACTATCTAAACCTTGTGCTGATAATAAAGCGATTGAACAAGTTGGTACAATTTCTGCTAACTCTGATCAAACAGTAGGTAAGTTAATATCAAAAGCAATGAAAGAAGTTGGCAAAGAGGGTGTTATTACTGTTGAAGAAGGTTCTGGTTTAGAAGATGAACTAGCGGTTGTTGAAGGTATGCAATTTGATCGCGGTTATTTATCTCCTTATTTTATTAATAAATCTGATACTGGTTCTACCGAATTAGAAAATTCATATATTTTATTAATAGATAAGAAAATTTCTAATATCCGTGAATTACTACCTATATTGGAAATTGTTGCAAAAGCAGGTAAACCTTTATTAATTATTGCTGAAGATGTTGAAGGCGAAGCTCTTGCAACATTAGTTGTGAATAATCTTCGTGGTATTGTAAAAGTTGCTGCTGTAAAAGCACCGGGTTTTGGTGATCGTCGTAAAGCTATGTTACAAGATATTGCTATTTTAACAAACGGTACTGTTATCTCTGAAGAGATAGGTATGGAATTGGAAAAAGTAACATTAGAACATTTAGGTCAAGCAAAACGCATAGTTATTAACAAAGATACCACTACAATTATCGATGGTTTTGGTACAAAAAATGCAATTGATAACCGTGCTAAACAAATAGCACAACAACGTGATGAAGCTACTTCAGATTATGATAGAGAAAAATTACAAGAGCGTATTGCTAAATTAGCAGGTGGTGTTGCTGTAATTAAAGTTGGTGCTGCAACTGAAGTTGCAATGAAAGAGAAACGCGCTCGCGTAGATGATGCATTACATGCAACTCGTGCAGCAGTAGAAGAAGGTGTAGTTGCTGGTGGCGGTACCGCTCTAGTTCGTGTTGCAACTGCTTTAGATAAATTGAAAGGTGATAATGAAGATCAAACTGTTGGTATTCGCATCGCGTTACGAGCAATGGAATCACCTATGCGTCAAATTGTTGAAAATGCAGGTGAAGAATCAGCTGTAGTTGTTAATAATGTTAAACAAGGTAAAGATAACTATGGTTATAATGCTTCGACAGAAGAGTACGGTGATATGATCGATATGGGTATTCTTGATCCAACTAAAGTTACTCGCTCTGCTTTACAATTTGCTGCATCAATAGCTGGTCTTATGATTACAACTGAAGCCATGGTAACTGATTTACCAAAAGAGGATAAAGCTGATATAGGCACTAGTGCTGGTATGGGTGGTATGGGTGGTATGGGTGGTATGATGTAAAATATAAAAAATATTAACATCATTTTATCACAAAGAAATAAAAAAACCCTGACTTTAAATTAAATTCAGGGTTTTTTTAAAACCAAAATTTAAATTAATATTATTATTAGTATGATATTAATTTAAATATATTTAAAAAATATAAATTAAATTAAATTTATAAAAACATTACTTATATAATTTGTTTTATGAATAATATATTTAGCTTTATAATAGTAAATGTGTAAATATTTAAATAGAAGTTTTATAATTATAAAAAATATTTCATATATATAGCAAAATAATAATTCAACAAAATATTGTTACTTTTAAATTTTATTTCTATTGAAAATTAAAATAATTTTATATCTTTATGAGATTTTCATAATATATATTAATAATGTATATGAACATTATAAAAATTATTTATTAATAAATAAATAATTTAAAAATTTAAATCAATCAATATTTTGCTATATTTTCATTTTTTTATTAATTAATTTAAAAATAATATTCTAAAATACGAATAAATATTTTTTCTATCGTCACTTTAGTTTCTTCATTAATAAATTTAATATAAGGAATGCACTACTTATAATTCTTTAACATAATTTTATTTAATAAAAATAAATAATAAAATAATATTTAACTTTAAAATATTATTTTATTAATTTAATTAACTATTTAATATTATTATTAACACTATATGAAAAGTACACTTTAATTTAATAAAATAATATTTACATTTTAAAACTTTTCTATTATATAATCAAACTCAATATTAATTTTATCCTGATGATTAATATGAATATAAGAATAATAATTTATTAATTAAAATATTTAATATTTTAAAATATTATAGTAACATAATAAGGAATAATCATTAGTAATAAACTAATAAATTTTTAATACTTTTGATATCTAGAAACAAACTTTCTTTATGATATTAACTAAATTCAATTTATTATCTTTATACTTAAAAAATTCTTATAAAAACGTTTGAAAACAATTTAATTAATCTAAATATATTGTTGAATATAATTCAATGCGTTTTCTCAATTTTTATTATATTTATTTTTTTATAAAAATAAATATAACATTAAAAATAACTACAATTAATAAAATAGCCATCTTTAATTAATAATGATTATTTGATTTCTTATATTTATTTAATAGTTCAAAATTTAAGCTATTTTATTCATTTAATGTATCAAGAAAAACATTCTTATAAGAATATTTTTAAGAATTAAGATATAACTTATCATAAAAGAAAATCATTGTGGTATATTTTACATATTTGTATTTTCCAATAAAATAATAGAGTATTTATAAATAAAGAAAATAAAAATACGAATTTAAATTCATCGAAATATAATTTCAATATAGTTTTATAATAATAAAATCGGATTAATTAATCAAGATTATTAATAGATTTTTAAATTCCTGTAATCAAATTTATTTGTTTTTTATTTTTTGATTAGAAAGTCAAAAATTTTTAATAATATTTTTATTTTTTAAAAAAAATTATGAAGAGTTTTTATGTTATTTTGTCTATATCTTACATAAATAAATTTTATTAACATCTAAAATAATTTTATATAAAAATCTTTTCTTATTTTAATAAAGTAAATTTATTAAATTAAGTAAAACATTCTTCATACTCATATAAAAAATAAAATTACTTTTTAACAAAGTTATTGTAAAATACTTAAATAAATTTGATTTATCAAAAAATTATTGATGTAATAAATATTAAACTGACTTATTTATATAGTTATGGTAAAATTTTAATATTTTAAAAAAAATTTTTTAAAAATTATCTCTACATATAAAAATATCTATAATAAATGTTTAATTTTATTCAATAAGACTAGAGTTATTATAATCTAAAATATATAATATATTTTAATTAATTTTTATTAGGATTATCTATTTTATTAAACTAATTAATTATTAATTGATATTAAAGTATAAAAGTAATAGTTTATATTAAATCGTAAAATTAGTAATATTAAAAGTACTCATATAGTAATAAATTTCTTTTATTTATTAAAATTAGTGAACTTAATGAAGATTAGTAACATATATTATTAATTATATTCTTACTATATTAAATGTTATTTAAATAATCTTGATCATTTTAGTTAAAGTATTTTTTAAAAGATAATATAATAATAAAAATTATCATTATTTTAATAAAAACTTAAAATTTTAAAACTATTATTATTTCATTAGTATTTTCTACTAATATCAATTAACTAATTTTATTAAAACATTAATCTTAAATTGTTTATAATCTTAAAATTAATAATCAATTCTGAACTAATTAAATAATATTCTTATAAACTTAATGTTATATTAACTATGTTGTTTTATATGTTCTTATATAAGATAATTTATAGGTTAAAAATAATTTAAATTAAAATTATATTTAATATTAATAATATAATTATAAATAAATAATCAACTTAATACTTTAAATAATATTGAATTTACATTAACTAATTTAAATCATTTAAAGCATAAATACAATATTTACTAATATTGATTATAAATTAAAATTTAATAAAAAATACTATTTCCACATTTTATTAAAAATATCTAATTTTCAACATTAAACGGTGCTATTAATTTATTAATTATAAAATAATTAACTTAATCAATAATATAATAACCATCAATAGAATATTGATAATAAAATATTTTATAAGTATGTTAATATAATCAATATAATAAAATTTAATTTTTTATTTATTAATATATTAAATTTTTATTCGAATATAAATTCACTTTATTATATTATAAAATTATAAATAGTATTAATAATAAATAAAAAAATAAAAAATAAATAATTAACTAAATTATATCAATTTATTTTAAATTTAAAATAAATTGAATTATTTTTTATATTTTAATATAAAACTAATAGTAACAATTACTAAGATATTTATTAAAGTAAATAATATTAATTTAAAGAAAAACATCACTATTTTAGCACAAAAATAGTAAAGATAAACATTATTAATGATGAAAATATAAATTAAAATTTTTTATAAAAATTATAAAGAAATAAAATCTATTGATTTTATTTAATAACATAAAAGATTAATTATGATACATAATTAAAATTATATTTTTATCTCTTCTTGAATAATTTATAAATAAAATATCCATAATATTAAAATAAATGATATAAAATACTACACTGTATATATTATAATCAAATAAATATTAGTCTCTATATTTAGAGAAGAATAATAAATAAATAGTTTATTTTAAAAAAAAATACTAATAATACTTAATTATGATCTAAAATAATAATAAAAATAATAAAATAAAAAATTTTAATTAATTTAGAAAAATTTAATATTTATTCAAATTAAGTTGATTATATAAGCTAATTAGATATTTTATCATTTATATTTATAAATTAATAATTAAGTAATTATAAATTTTAGTAAAATAATCAATAATTTTTTGATTTATTCACATAAATTAAAACCATATAAAGTAAATAAAGAGATGTTGTTTATCAAGAAATATTTAAATTAATTGTAATTTATTTATTTAAATTTATATATATTTTATATAATTATTTTTATCAAAAAAGATAATCTTATTATATAAATAAATTTTTATTGAGGTTCAAGTCAAACAAAGGATAAATTAACTAATTATTTATTATATATTAATACTTTTATATTTTTTATTTAATAATAAAAGATTATTCTTTTAAGTAAATTTAAATAATTAAATTTTAATGTTTATATCAATCATAATTTTATTATTTAACTTAATTTTAAGCTAATTTAGCAATTAAATAATATTTTACTATTTAAAACATTTTTAAATATTATATAAATAATAGTTAAAATAAGTTATCAATCAAAAAAGATAATATTTAATAATATAATTTTTTAATAAAAATTATATTATTAATTGTTTTTATCTTTTAAATAAAAAATAAAAAACATTAATTTAATTATCATTATACTTTAAAAAAAATTTTTTTTTGATAAATTTATTTTATAAATCTAAATATAAAAAATTAATTAACTAAAAGATATTTTATTTATTCTTTTATTTTATTCAACGAGTTAACTATGATTTATAATAATTAATTTTTAAACTTAATAAATAATACTATTATTGTCTTAATTATTATACTATTAATTATTATTAATATAATATGAATTAGAATTAAATTCTATCATTTTTTGAAATATTTTTTAAAAGAATTTAATTAAATACTGATATTTAAATTTTAAAAAAAATTTTTAATACTTTGAGAATATATTTATTAATATGAATAATCTAATATAATAATATTAATTTGACTATTATTATGTATAAAATTCTTAAAATTAAACAAAATTTAAATATTAAGAATAATAAATATTATATTAAAATAACTAATAATTAATTTAAATTATATTAAAATATAAAAATATATTTCAATTTTTTGTATAATTAATAATTATATTAAGTTATTATATAATATTATTATAATATAATTAACATAATATCTTTGATAAAAAATCTTAGTCATAAATTATTTATATATAAATATATAATACTGAATTAAATTTAAATATTTCTTTAAAATGATCTGAATAAAATAGAATAATTATACTACTACTATAGTAAACAAAACTACCATATATTAGTTTGATAACTATTAAAATTAACTAAATAGAAACAGAAAAATTTTATCCACTAAATAAACTTTAATTAAGGAATATTTTTGATAAAAATTAATAAATAATTATATACAAATAAATAAAAAATATCTTTTAGTTTTTAAAAAATATCTTAAATAAATTATTTAGAAAGCTACTTTAAATATTAAAAATAATTATTTAAAAAAATTTTTAATAATTAAATGATGATATTATATATTTATCTTAAATCATAAGATATTTATCTATTTATTTTAAAATGTTAATTATTAAATATTTCTGCTATAATTAAAGATAATTTAAGAAACAATTAGAGATAAATTTTTACTAAAACATAAACTAAAAAATAAAAGTCGATAATAAATAATTAAATATTATATATATGATTTATTTTAATAGTAAAAAGTTAAAAATAAAAAAATTAAAAATAAAAAATAAATTAAATAATTCTATATTAAAATACTATTATAAATAGTACATAGTAGTAAATAGCATAAAAATATTAATTTGTATAAATTATGTAAATTAAATTTATCAAAAATAACATTTTAAAATATGTAAAAAATCTAAAATGATGAATAAACTTTAATAATCTAAACTATCTTAAATAAAGATATTAAATATAATAATATTATTAATTTTTAAAAATCTAAATAAAAATAAAAAAGATCAAATAATATTAAACTTATTATTTATTAGAATAATCATTTTGTATCAATTATAAATCTTGATAATAATCATAAAGTAATCAATAAAATTGAAAATATAATTATTAATTATTATTAATTAAATAAAAATTAATATCTATAAAGTAGAGAAATAAATAAAATGATATATTTTATATTAAAACAAGTTAAATAATAAATTAAATTTAGACATATAAATTACTTTAATTATATTAAAATCAATAACTTATTAATATTTATACGTTATCATAAATAAAATATAAATATTATTTCTTATTAAATTTTATTTATTTAATTATTATAAATAATAATTAAACTATTAAAAAATAACTTTTATTTCTAATACTATATATAAAAATAATTATAATTATTTTTATATATAGTATTAATAAGTTATATTTTATATACTTATTTTATAAGTAATTAATAATTAACTATTATAAATGGTTAAAACAAATTATTTTATAAATTAATTAATTTAATATTATATTAATAATTTATAAATTATAAACATTAATAATAAATTTATTAATAATAAAAATTATTTATATTTTTTATAATTAATATATATAATTTTTTAATTTTATTACTATTTAAATATAGATATTCACGTATCAATGAGTAATTTATTTAGTATTTATTTAAATTTAATATATATTAAATTTAAAAATTTATTATATTTATTGATATTAAAAGTATTTTTTAATTTTAAAAAAATACTTAATAAATAACTTTTTATCTAGGAGTAAAATAATTAATAAGCATTAAAATACTAATTTATTTAAATTAAATTTAAATAGTTCATTTTAATTAAGATAAATTTTGTATTTTTATTTTAAAAATAAAAATATTAAAATAGTTTTTTTAAAATAATTTTTATATTTATTCAATTTTTAAAAAAATTTCTATGAATTATTTTTAAGAAAAATTTCAATTTAATAAATTTATTTATTTTTAATTTACATTAATTAAGAATATTTAATTATAAACATAAAAATAATTTTAATAAATAGATTATTTATACATATGATGAATCTAATTAAATCTTTTTATTATAAAAAATTTATAATTATTATTTAATTTTTGTTCTTTATTATAGTTATTAATAAATAAGTGAAATATTAACTTTTTTTGATTTTTTTAAAATTTATAAATATAAATTTAACTATTATAAAAATAGTTATTAATATTATTATATAATAAGTTTCTTTAAATATTACATTATTAATCTATTAATAGTTTTATTTTTAAAATTTTTATAAAATAAAGAAAAAATTTCTTTTGATATTTTTATATATATTTTATAGTTTATATATTTATACATAGTTTAATTATTTATTACTTTTATTATAAAATTATATATTTTTAATAATTCATATATAAAAGAAATCTTATAAATTTCATTTAAATTAATTATCTTTTATGATAAAAATAATATTTATAAATAAAATTATAAATCTCAATAAAAAATGAAATTTTATATGTATATAAGTATATTTTAATTAATTCATAATATATTATTTTATCTATATAAAGAAAAATTTAAGTTTTATTTATATAAAAAAATTTCTTTATTGATATTTAAACAATATAAAATAATCATTGTTTATTAAGAAATAATTAATATTACTGAAAAGTAGATCTATATAAATAAATCTATTATTTTTGTAAGAAAATATAGTGTATATTATATAATAAAATAAATTAATTTATTTCTACTAATATAACTACATATAGAGTATTTTCAAATATTAATCTATTACTTATAAACTTACTAAAATAATAAACATAATTTTTATTATATATTCCTTTTTTATAGATTATTAATATAATTTAGAAAAAATTTATCAGTTTAATATTATATAAGTTTTAATTGATTCAATATTATAATAGAAAATTATATGATACTTTTTACTATTATTAATCTACTAAAACAAATATTTAACTTTCAAATTTAGAATTTAATATTATAATATCTAGCAATTTTGATTAGATTAAAATAATTTAATAATATTTATTTCTATTAAAAACTTATTTGTTTTTATATCGTTAAAATACTTAGATTTTATTATATGAATAATATTATATTTATTTTAGTATCTAAAAGATAAGTTTTTATATTTATAATTATTTACATATATATATTATATAAAATAAACTATTATATAAAAATATTATATTTAATTATTAATTTAATTTTCTAAGAATATCGATAACTTTAGCTAAAATAAAAAGTTATATTAATATAAATTTAATTTTCATAAATATTAATTAATATGATTTTTATAACTAATGATATATGTAAATATTTTCAGAATTAAAATATTTTATATATTAATATTTTTACTCAATAATATCAATACATCTATTCATAATATTTAATTTCTTTAGCATAATATCAGAAATTAATATTATTTTTTTATAAATTAAAAAATAATATTAATTTCTGATATTTAAGATTATAACTCTTAACTAATAAACTATTTTATAATTTAAATTTAAATTTACTTAAAAGTTCATTTTATATATTATTATACTTTATATTATGAATAAAGTTTATATAATAATAAGTATTAAAATATAATTATAGTAAATTTTATTTTATAGACTAATAAAGTTTAATTATTAATATATTTAAATTTAATTTTAAAAACTTTTTTACCATCAAAATAATTTTAATAATAAATAAGTTAATTCAATTAATTTATATTACTTATTATTAATAATAAGTAATAGATAATATATTATGCATATTTGATTAATTTAATTAATTATAATATACATAATAAAATTCATATTATTATATCAATAGAGATATATATATATTTAAAATATAAGTTAAATTATATTTTAAATCAATAAATTATAGTAATGATTAAAATAATTAAAATTAATTCTTATAGTATTTTCTATTAATAAAAAAATACTACTAATAATAGTATAGATAAAAATAAATTATATTGTAATCATAAAAAATAATAAAATATTAATTTTTTATTATATTAATAAGTATTTTAAATAATTTTTATTTAATTTTTTTATTAAATATCATTTTTTATATAAATATAGATTCTAATACTTATTTATTAATTATTTTTTTAGAATTGATAGAAAATTAATTATTAAACTTATAAAAATAAAATGTTATAAATGGATATTTATAATCCAATATTATTTTAATAAAACTACAAATTTATTATTTATATTAAATAGATTAATCTATTTAATATAAATATATTGATAATAGATACATATCTAACACTAATTAATTAAACATTCATTTTCACCTTAAGATATTTTCATATATTTATCTTTAAAATAATTAATATAATTAAAATTATAATATTATTTATTAGAAGTAATAAAAATAAATTTATTTTAATGACTTAATTTATTTTTAATACAAACTAAAATTCTAAAGATATTATATCTTTAAATCTTTATTTTTAATTAAAATATTATTAAATAATACCGGTTAATTTAATTATTTATTTACAATAATTATTAATTTATATTAAACAGTTAAATAAATGATAAAGATACTTTTGTTATGCCGAAGATCGGACTTGAACCGACATACTATAAAGTGATTGATTTTGAGTCAACTGCGTCTACCAATTTCGCCACTTCGGCATTAAGTAAAAAATATAAAAATAAGTAATATAATAATTATATTTTAAATAAAAACAATTTTTATTATTTATTAAATATAATAAAATAATCATTTATATTTTTGAGTATTTTTTTATTTTAGTAATATAAATTCATTTTTATAATATTTTAATAATTTATTTAATATCTTTCTAAAAAGAAACTAAATAATTTTATTATTTATTATATTATTATAGATTTTTATTCACATTTAAAAGTTTATATTTTAAAATATATTTAATAATATTAAATTATATAATTTGTTAGTTTTTATATTTAATTTTATTTAATTATAATAATTTTAATTATTGAATTAAGCAATTGTTTTTAATTATTATTTTATTAATAAAATAATAATTAATATTTATTGTATCTATTTAATAATATCGATTATAATGTAAATTATTAATAATTTATATATTTTAGTTAAATTAAAATAGTATATAGATAGATTATACAAAATTATCGATTTAGTAGATTAAAAATATTTTATTATTAACATAATATTAATTTATAAAACTTATTATTAATATAAATTATTAAATTAATAATTAAAGTTAAAATATTTAATTATTATTAATGATAATAACACAAATATGTTTATTTACATAATTATTTTTTATTTCAATAAAAAATAATTGACTAATAAAAATATTGAATTAATGCTATCGAAAACTTTTTAAATAAAAAATAAATATATTATTTAAGGAATTAAACTAATAATTAATATATAACTTAATATATAAATTACTTTAAAATTTAAATTAATTACTGTTTATAATTAAAATTACTATATCATCTATTATGAATTGATTTTTTATATAATTATTAATTTATCGCGTAATACAAGACTAAATAAATGATAATAATAACTAATTTATTGATATAATATTATTTTATTAAATTAAGTATTTTTAATTAATATCATAATTACTATTTAATCTATTGTTATTAAATAAAAAATTTTTTTGTTTAAAAATAAAGATATTTACTAATATACCTAATTATTAAAATTAAAAAATAATAATATATATAAATCTTTATCTTTATAAAATATTTATAAGATAAGAATTATCTTTAAATATTTTTATTTAAAAATAATATGATAATCTATTAAAATTAAAATTAACAAACTGTATTTATAGTAAAATACTATATTTCTAAATCTAATGTAAATTCATCAATATTATTTTTTATAAAAATAGCAAAAATATCTATTAATGCTTAACTATAAATTTTATTTTTATGATAAAATAAAATTTTATAATGTATTATATATAACTTTTTTAAAATAGTTTTTATTAAATTAAATTTATAATAATTATAAAATATCAAATTTATCATAATGAAAGTAATTAATATTATTCTTGTTGTTTATATTATAGAAAAATCTATTTGTTTTTTGAATTTAAAGATTTATTATATATATATTTATTACTGTAATTTTTTATTTTTTATAAAATAATTATATTTTATTTAATTATTATGATCTAGTAATTTAAATAATAAATTATTATTAAATTAAAATGTATAATTAAGCAAAAATATTTTTTAAAATAAATATAAAAAAGATAATTTTTTTATTGTTATCATATTTTTTAATTATTTAAATAATTTTTATAATATCTTATAAACTAATATCAAAAAAATAATATTTGAAATATCATTATGAATAATATTTTTATAAAAAATAAATAAATTATTTTAACAAATTAATATGTTATTTCTTGAATTAAGAATACTTCTAAATATAGATAGATAATTATTTATCAGAAATATCATTTTCTCTCTATTTAATATGGTTTTGTTCTTGTAATAGAAAAATTTAAGTTGATCTATATTATAATTAATATAATATATAAATTATTTATTATATGTTCAATAAGTAGTTATTCATAAATTAATATTAAATTATTTAATTGTTATTAAAGATTAAGTTTTATTTATATTTATTTAGTTAAAAAATTATCTTTCAATTTTTAAAAAAATTAAATATTAATTAATATTTAATTAAATTTGTTATTAAACAAATGTAATAGTTAATAAATAAGTTATTATGATTAATTATTATGAATTAAATATAATTTAATACTATCTTTAAAAGATGTTTTTGATTTTATTTAATATTTTTAATTATATAAAAATTAAAAATGTTTTTTAAAATTAAATTTAATTTAAATAAATGAACTAAAAATAATATCAATTTTATTGAAAAATTTATTTTAATTATTTAATATTTTTATTACAAATATAGATTTGTATTTATTTTATATTATTTATTATATATTTTCTTAAAATATAAAATTAAACAATATCATTATTATTATATATCAAAATATATTATATTATGTTAATCTTATTAAGATCTTCAATATTTTTATAATTATTTAATTTTAAAACTTAAATATAAAATGATATTTTAAGATAATTTATATATTAGAAATATAAAATTTTAATATATTCATCTATAAAATAGTATTTATTTATTTTTTATGAAAATATTATATATTTAGATTATCTAATATATTAAATTAATTTAATATATTAGATAATATTTTTAATTTAAAAAAAGTGTTTAAATTAAAAATAAATATTATTAAATGAAATATTCTAATATAATAATTTTATTTAAATAGAAGTTTAATTTTTTATTAATATTAATAATATTAATAAAAAATTTTTAAATTCAATAAAAAATAGTAATAATTCAAATAAATAATAATTATTTATATTTTTTTAATATGAATTAAAACTATTCCTTTTATTATTTATATTTAAAATTAATTAAGTTAATATTTTTAAAAATTTTATAACTTTTTTAAAAAAAATAATTATATTAATATACATGTTATATTATTTATTTTATAATAAATTAAATAAAATAATAATTAATTTAAGATTATAAATAAATTTCTATAAATTTAATTTTATTATTTAGTTGATATTAATTAATTCATTATTAATATCATTCAATGTTTTAATTTTAAAAGTAATTTTTTACTGAAAGATCTTTGTATTATTTTAATAGCATATAATTAAAATTTGTTAATATATATAAAATAAAATAATATAATAAAATATTTTTAATGAATTATTGCTTTATTTGTTAAAAATACATAATATTTGAAATATTATCATACTTATTTTCTTTTATTAAATAATATTTATAGATATTAATTAATAAAATAATTAATATAATAATAAAATATTACCTTTATTTATAATAAATGTTTATTAGTTTCTAATATTATCATTTCTATGATAAAAGATAATAAATAAATAATATAATCTCATTATATTATTTATTTAAAGTTAATATTAAACCATTTTAATATAATTAAATAATTAACGTTTAATTAATTTCTAAAATATATTTATTATATAATAATAATGATTTATGATAAAATATATAAAATAAAATTAATCGTAAAATATGAAAATAAATTAATTTATCTACTTATTTCAAATATTAAGATGAATTAAATATTCAATATTATAACCAATAATTTATTCAAATTATAAAAAAATAAAATTTTTTAGATTTTAAAATAGTTTAAAATTTTTTTTATTTTAATCTTTTTTCAATTTCAATTTATATATATCCATATATATTTATTTTTTTTGTAATTTTATACGAAAAATTTTTTCAAAATTCATCTACTAAGTATTTAAGATAACGACTATATATATTTTAGTAAAAATATTGATAAATATATTAAAAAAAATTTTTAAAAAATTCTTTTTTTTGCAAAAAAAAGATATTAATAATTTAAGAAAAATAGAAATTTCAATATATTGTTTTCTATTAAATATCCATATAAATTAGTTAGTATAAAAATATATATTATTATAATTTTTTTTAATAATACATTTATATTATAAAATAAATATTAAACATTTATATCTTTAATTTATATCATTTAAAATGATTAATATTTGATCTTTAATAAAGATAGTAAAATTTGATTTATCACGCTTTATTTTAATCTTAGTGATTATTTAATATTATTCTTATCTTATAAATATTTTTTATATTAAAAGTTGATTAATTAAATATAAATATCTTTGATAGTAAAAAATCTATTATTAATATATTTTTTGTTTTTTATATTAAGAAAATTCTTATATTACTATATGAAATAGTGTTATTTTTACTTATTAATAAAAATAATTTTTCAATTTATGATTATAAGTAAATATATTTTATATATAAAAGTTTTATTATAATATTATTAAATTATTTTTATTTACATTAATATTTTTAAGAAAAAATTGAATTTTAATTCTGATAAAAAATTATACTTATATGAAATAAATATTAATATATATGAGATATTTAAATTATTTTATAATGAATAATATTTCATATATATTTTGAAATTAAAATATTTTATTATTCTCAATATTAATAAATTAAAAAATTTATATATTCTCATTCTAAATATTGAATTTTTATAATAATTAAATAATAACAATTATATTAGTTAAAGGCTGATAAATTGATATAAATTATCAATAAGTTTCATATATTAATTTAAATAATTATCTTATATATTCATAATTTATATTTTTATTATTATTTATTTTTTAATAATTATTATTATATAAATGGATAAAATTGAAATTTTATAACTAATTATTAATATTGGAAACATAAATATATTTATATTATTTTATTTCATAATTATTTATTTTTATAAAAATAAAATTAAATTTTAAAAAATTTTCTCATGAAGGAAATAGTAAATAATTTGTTTATATTATTATAAAGTTTTTTTTGAATATTTTAAAGTTTTAAAAAATAAATAAATCAAATAAATAGTTATGAGTATTATTTAATCAAAGCAATTAAATAATAATTTAATATTACATTAAAATTTATATTATATAAGTTAGATAAACACTTAAATATTAAAATCTTTAATTAATAAAATATATAGATCTTATTATCGAACAAATGATTATATATTAATATAGGATAATATTATTATTTTAAATAATATTTATGATAAAATATACATAAAATATAATTTATTTATCATTTATTAGAATATTTTTTAAAAATAAAAAATATTTTTTAATTTGTTTTTAGTTTAAAAAAATAAATTTATTAATATTAAAATTAATATTTATTTAATTTTAATAATTTAAAAAAAATTAAACGAAAATTTAGTTTAAAAATTAATAGATAGAATAATTAATCAATTTTTATATAAACAACATAAAGTTAAAATATAAAAAATCTAAAATAAATTATATTTATTTTAGAAGCTAAATAACTTAAATCAATTAATTATAAAGTTATTATTGCGATAAGTTGATTGCATTAAAAGATTAAAATACTATATAATAAAATTATTGATTAAATAGTATTACTTTATATAATACTATAATTATTATTATTTTTTCATAAATCCTAAATCTATATAAATGTAAGAATAATTAGATTCTATTAAATAATTTATTAGAAAATAAAATAAATATTATTTATCTTTAAATTATATATTTAATATAAAATAAAAATATATTTTAGTTATTAACTATATAGAACTATATTCTCTATTAACAGTATAAAATATTTAGTAATAAATTAATAAAATGATAATAAAATTTAAATTAATGTTATACTTATTAATATCAAGTTACTTGATTATAAGAATTATTATAAGAATAAATAGTAATTTTAATATAAAAAACATAATTATTGTTTAGATAAAAATCTAAAAGAAATCAATAATAGTATTATATCATATTTAATGAATGACATTGAAATATTTGTAAATTGAATAATTTTTAATTAATTAATAATATATTAATTATTTTTATATATCTATTTTGTACTTATTTATTAATTATATGATAATGAGAATTATAAAATAATATATTATAAAAGAAATAAAAATTTTAAATAAAGTATAAACTTAATATATATTTATACTAATTTATTAAAAATATTAAAATATAAATTTATATATTTAAATTAAAATAAGATAATATTAATTATTTTGATTAAATATATTATAAATAATACTATCATTTGTAAATATAATTATTAACTTATTTGTTTTATTTTTATTTGAATTGTTTATTTTAACTCATTTTATGTTTATAAAATAAATATTAAATAAGTTAAAATACTTTATTTTTTATTTATTTTATTTTTTAAAATTTACTATAGATAAAAGATAGCATTAACTAATTTGTTAGGTTATTATATTAATTAATTTTAAATAATATTTATTATTTTCTAAATAAAAATTTGAATTTTATACTATAAATATTTTTCTTTAAAAAATAATTTTGATTTTATCAAGATATAGTAATTAAATTTTAATTAATATAATATTAATTAAAAATATTTTTGATTCTGTTTATTTTTCAATCTTTTATTTAAATAAATATATATTATAAAAATCATATTTATATCATATAATATATTATATTTATATTTTACTATTATTATTTATATATATTCTTAAGATCAACTATATTATAATTACTTTTTATTCACTTATTTATACAGACGACTAATAATGTATACTAGATAGTTGATTATATATTAAAAATAGAAATATTTATAAAATAATTGATATTAAAATAATATTAATAATTATCTTAAAAAAATAATAAGTCAAAATTAATAATATTAGTATTGATGTACTAAATATTGATAATTATAATTATATATCTATACTATATTCATTTTTATTATATATAATATTAAATATAATAAATTATTTATTATAAAATTGATCAGCTACTTCTATTATATTTTATATAACTATAAATTTATATATATGTTATAAATAAAATTAAATATTCTTTTATATAAAATACTTAATAAATAAACAATTATGATTTTTATATAAATGTGTTAATAATTATTTACAATATAAGTGATAATTAATAATAATAAATAATTACTTTTATATTTACATATAGTGTTTTTAATGACAAAAATAAAATCAAGATTAAATAGTTTATTTGATAATTTATATATAATATTATAAAAATATAATTTTTATATAATCAAAAGTTATAAAATATTATAAATAATTATTTAATCTATTTTTAATAAAATGATTTATTATATTATTTATTTTTAATATGATATTAATATATTAGATAATTATTTTTAGTTAAAAATTTATTTATTAATTATATATGCAAGTAAAATATTAAGTAATTAGAAAAATAAAAATATCTAACATTTAATTTTTGTTTAGATTATATGAAGTTTTATATAAAAACAATTTTTTTTTATTTCTTAATATTATTGTCTAATAATAATTATATTAATAATAAAATATATTTCTAATATATCATAATTATTTTAAAATAGTTTAATATTCAAATTATATTAATTTCAATAAATAGAGATGTAATAAAATGATTAGTTGCAATTAATTTATTTTTATAAATATAGTAATTTTTATATTAACATATTATAAATATATATATATTTTTATTTTATTATATAAATAATAATCAAAGTTATTATCGATAACTATAACTGTATACTTATCATACTTCTCATGTGAGAAGTATGATAAATATACAGTTATATTATTAATATTCTATTGTATAGTTGATATACAATATTACCGAATCAAATTTATTTAATATTTTTATTAAAAATAAAAATTAATAATAAATGTTAAAACAAAATAAAATAAAACACTATTAATTAATTATATTATTATTAGTAACAAAAATATCCTAATTAATCTTTATCTATTATTGATAATAGATAAAAAAATACTTATAAAAAATTAAATTAATTTTTTATAAAAATAAAAAATAAAATATAATAAATTATTATAATAATAATATTAATAACTAATTATAACTATGTCATAACTATAAAATAATTTATCATTAAATATCTTAAAAAATATCAATAATCTTCTTTATTAATAAAGACATCAAAATAAAAAATTTTACCAGATATAAAATAATTATAAAAAATATCTTTAAATATAATTTAAATTCTAATTTTTAATTATTAAAATATAAAATATTTTTACTAAACAATTATTATAATAATTGTTTAGTAAAAATTAATTAAATTTATAGCAAAAAAATTTAAAAAATATTTATATATATTCTTTTATATATAAAAGAATATATAATATTTAAAAAAATTTATAAAACTAAGATTTTATCTTATTTATCATAAATTTTTATTTATATTATAAATATATATTATATATTTATATTTATATTTATAATTATAATAAGTATTATAAAATATAATTTTATTATTTTAAATAAAAATAATAAAATTTAAATTAATATTATTTTTATTTTTAATATTATAATAAAAAATTAATAATTTAGAAAATATTATTAGTTAATTAATTTAATTTAATAGTAAAAATTAAATCTAACTATACCTTATAAATATAATATAATATTAATAATTGATATTTAATTTTTAAAAAAAAAGATTTATAATATGATTTCACTATATTTTTATAGTAAAAAAAATTTATTTAGCTAGAAGATAATACAAATTACCATTAATTATATATAAAATGATAAATAATTCACTTATAAATTATAAGTGAATTTTAAATATATTATTAATTAATATATTTAAAATTAATAACTAATATATCTCTTTTATTATTATTTAATAAATATTAATTTTTTATCAAAAATATATTTATTTTTATTTATTAAAATAATATAGCAAAAAAAATAATCATTTAACTAAAATAAATATAATCACTAAATTATATATATTATTATATAGATTATGTTTAATATTTTAATAAAAAAACTAAATTAATAAGATATTTTATTTTAATATAAAGTTAATAACAATTTATAGATTTAAATTATTTAAAGTATATTTATTTAAATTAATAAAATATAAATTAAACTAAATATTAATCTTTTATATATAAAAAACTATATAACTAATTAATCAACTTTTTATAAATTTTTAAAATAAATATTTAGTAATTGATTTATTATATCTTTTTATATTTAACATAATAAATTTATCTTTATTAATTAATATTAAATTAATATAATAATATATCATAACAATAAATTAAATACAATTTATCCTAATTGTAAATTAGATAAAATAATTATGTAAATTATTTATTGATTCATATCTATAAATAAAATATTTTTAAAAAAGTAATTTGATTATTTCTAATTAGAAATTTTTATTAATTAATTAATTAAAGATAGTATCTTATATAAATTTTTATAAATAATTATAATATTAACAAAATACTTAAAAAACGCTTATAATAATTATAAAATAAAACAAAATAATTTATTTTATAAAAATTTGTTTATAGATATAAAACATAATTTATAATTAATATTAATTATAAATTATGCTATTAAAATAATTCGATAAATTTTCTAAACTTATCGAATTAGTTATAGAGAAATTTTCTATTTTTATGATATAGAATATGAATATCAAGGATATTTTAAATATATATATGAATATTAATTATATTAAAATTTAAAATAAATAAATATATTTTATATACGATAACTTATTTTTTAATATCAGAAAACTATAACTATTTTTTATAGAACAAATAGTTATTTTATATAAATTTATTATTTACTATAGTTACTTTAATAATTTTAATTAGTTTCTCATTATATCGACTAGCTTTAGTTATAAAAGAAATATGTTAAATTTCTAGATAATATTTAGATTATATCATTATATTTTAATATAATTAATAAATTTAAATTTATAAAATCTAGTAAAATATTATTTTAATAAGAAATTAAATATTAATTATTATTTTGAAATGTTACTTTCTATTTATGAAAATAATAATAAAATAAGAATATAATAATTATAAAATAATTTAAGATTCAATATTTTAAAATATAAAATTAATAACGCGATTACTATACTAGTATTTAATAAATATAAATAATAAATTGATAATCATGTTTAATATATACTTATATATATAAAATATATATTAATATATTTAAGAATAATTACTTATCTATTATAAATAGATAAGTAATTATTCTTTATAGAAAGAATTATTTTTTAACTAAATATAAATTTATTTAGTAATGAATTTTAGAATATTAATGCATTTAAAGTGATAATTAATATTAAAAAATTTAATTTCTTTTAAAATACGATAAAAATCGTATTTGGATATATATTTTAAAATTAAAAAATTTTTAAATTATAAAAAACCAATAATTATAATTCATCTTAATATTTATATTATTTTATTATTAATTTATCAATGAAATAAAAATTTCAATAATATAATTTATATAATCTTTATATTATAAAATTTATTACTATTAATAGTAATAAATAATTAAATATTAAAAGGCATTATTATTTTTTAAAAATAGAAATAAATAAAGTTATAATTAACTAATGTTTTCTATTAAGAAGTATTTTAATATTTATTAAACTTATTATTAAAATTTTTTACAATATTAATTTATATTATATTAAAGATAAGAAAATATATAAAAATATACTTAATTATTTTAAAATTCTTAATAAGATTTTTATAAAAAATAAAAAGCAAAATAAATATTTCTTTAATAAGATTTATTATTTAATATAAAAATATTTTTATAATTAATTATAATATTAATTCAGTAGATGAAAGAATCAATAATCAAAGAAATTAAAATTAAGTAATACTCAATAATTTTATATTATAAAATTTAAATATTTTCTACCTATTAATTATTTGTTAATTAATTTCTCATTCAATAATAAGAAAAAACTTTATAAAAATTATTTTAACAAATTAAATTGAATTTTAATAATTTTTAAAAAAGATAAACCATTTATTGTTAATTATAATAATAGATTATTTAAATATTTTATAAGTCATTATTTGATAATGAAATAATATTTTATAAATTGATAATTTATTTTTATGTAAAATATTAAAATCAATATTTTTATTAATATTTTACATAATGATATGATTAATATAGATTTTATTTACTCTAAATATAGAGTAAATAAAAATATTTTAACTAATATACTACTTATTTAATGATTATCAATAAATTAATATAATTAATAAAAATAAATAATTTATTATTATCAACTAATTAATGATTAAATAATTCTATCAATATTTTAAAATAATTATAAATTATATTTCAACTTAAAAAACGCACTAAATTAACTATAAAAAGATATTTATCAAATTATTTAAATTTAAAATAAATAAATTATGGCAAAATGTTAAAATTAATAAAAATAATTTCTTCTAATAAAATTTATTTTATTATTTTAGAAATACAATTATAATGTTAAAAAGTTTAAGATTTTATAAAAAAGAATAGTTAATTTTATAATGATAAAATTTTTATATCAAAACGCTTAATATTTTGTAATTAGAAAAATTATATATCATCATTATTATGATAATTTTTAATTTTAGATTATTTTCTCTCTTAAATACTATACTAACATAGTATTTAAGAATAAAATATAAATAAAATAATATTTTATAAATAATTTAGTTATTTTATATATAAATAATAATTTAAGTCTTTATTTCATATCTATAATTTAGATATTTAAATTATTATTAACAAAAAAATTCTTAATTTAATTTGAATATAATTAAAATTTAATATATTATTATATAATAAATTATAAAGATCTAAAAAAAATTAATAATATTAGTTAAATTTATAATATAAAATAGATTTATAAAACTTATAATAAATTATTGTTTATTATAAAAAATAACATTGATATATAAAATATATGATTTATGGTTTTTTAATAGTTTTATATAAAATAATTCTATTTAATTAACTTTAGTATTAATTTATTTTTAAAAATTAGTAATATCATAAACTATTAAAATAAATAAAGATAGATAATTATAATATTAATAAAAACGTAATTATTATATATTTTAAGAATTAATATAATATAAATCATATTAATTTAATTAAATTAATATGATTTAAAGAATAATATTTAAAAATATTTTTAAAAAATAATTATAATAGAAATGATATTAAATTAATTTTAAAAAATATAAAATATAATAAAATAGTTAGTTTACATTTTATAAAATATTTTTTAAGACAATATGTTTTGTATAGCTATATATTATTATTAACTTTAATTAATTGTTTTCAAATGTTTATAATTTAAAATATTTTTAAATATTATAACAATCATAATAATACTTATTAATAAGCATTGATCTTAATAATAAATAAATATACTAATATAGTAGATAATTATTTGATATAATAAATAAATAAATTTAATATTAATTATTTTAATTAAAATTATAAAAATTAATTAATATTAAAATAATTTTTAAATAAAATAAATAAAATAATGACAATAGTTAATATTTTATTAAAAAATATATTTTTAATAGTACAATATTACTTATATATTATTCTTAATGTTAAATAACATTACTTATATTCAAAATAAAGCAAAAGAAACTTTATAATATATAAATTAAAATTCTTTTATAATTATAATAAATTTTATCAAAAAATAAATTTATAAATATATAATATTTTAATTTTTTAAAAATAAAATAAAAATATATTTTTATATATAAGATAATTTAACATAATTTAAATTAAATTTATTTAAATGAATTATTTTATTTTTTTTTTAAAAAAAAGATTATTTATTAAAAATAAACTCATTATTTTTTTGTTATTAGCATTTTATTATTTTAATAAAATAAAATTGATGAATTGATATTTTACTATTTATATATTCATATGTTTTATTATTAAAATATTTTATATTGTAAACTATTTTTAGTTTATTTCTTAAAATTTAAATTTCATTAATTTAAATATGTAATTATTATAATAAATTCTAATATATAATAATTATATTATTATATATTAATTGTAATAAATATCACCAAATATATCTATTTTAATAGATAAATGATATAAAATTAAGTAATAGAATTATATTCTATATAATATTTAAATATTATAAAATTAAATTGATTTATTTTTTTAAAAATTAATGAATATTGAAAAATAATAATTTTATTAATATTAATTATTTAATTAAATTATTAATATTATATAATTTAACTAATTTAAAATTATTAATATTAATTGAATTAATAAATTATTATAAAATTTTATTTATATTTTAATAGATCTTATATAAGTTAAAAATATTTTTTATTCAATTTTTAAATATCATTAAATTAGTAATCTAATAAAGATTAAAATTGCTCAGAATGATATATAGAACATCATTCTATTTTTTGATTTTAAAAAAATAAACAAATCTATTTTAAATATTTTAATTTAATTTGAAAATATTATAATATAAATAAAAAAATATTTTTACTTTTATTTAAGAACTTTTTTATAAAATATTTTATAAATCAATATTGATACATCATCTATTTTAAAATTTTTTAAATAACTTTAAATTAATTAATTAATTGATTGATTAATAAATATCCATTTAATTAAATATGTTAAATGTATAATTAATTTTTATAATTAAACTCTTAATTTATTATAGACTATAATCTCTATTATAATATATTTAATTAGATGTAAATTTACATATATTCTGATTTTATCAATAAAAGTTATTAAAAAATTATTTATTAATATATCTATTTATATAGAATTTAAACAGAATTTAATAAATTATTTTCATAAATTAATCTTATTTAAATAAATTAATATTTTCTTTTTTCTTCGTCTACAAATATAAATTTATTTCTTAAATATATATAATCTATACTACTATATAAATAATTTTTTATAAATAAATACATTATTATAATTAATGTAAAGTATATTTGTACTTTATTTTATTTTAGAAATAATAAAAATTATTTAACAATATATAGCTATATTATTAAATATTAATAAATTTTATAGATATTTATAACATAGAATATTAATAAATATACTTTATTGTAAAATATAATTTTTATTAGATTATATTCAAATTTTAATATCAGTAATATAATACGATGATTTTTTTATTCAATACAAGAGAATAATATTCTAACCAATTTTTAATTTTGATATAAAACTAAATAATTTATATATAATAATTGAGTTATCAAATTTAGAACTCAATATCTATTTATAATATTTGAAATAATATATAAAATTTACTAATTAATTAATTTAAATCTACGTCTATGTATATAGAAATATTTAAATTAGTGATATTAAAATAATAACGTCTTTAAAAGATAATATTATAATTATAGAATATTATGATCATAAAATATATCATATTTATATCATATTCATAATCATTGTATTCAGAATGACTCATATTAAATATAATACCAATAAATAATATAAATTTTATTTAATTTTTTTATATTATAATTAAACAAATATAAAATAATTTAACTTTTATATTAAAATTATAATATATTTATAAAAGTAAGTAGTAATAACTAAAATACATTATTAAAAATATAAAAATGATTATATTTAATATTTTTAAATATTATTTATCACTTAATACAAAATATGTATAATATTTTGTATTTAAAGTTAAATAATTATTTTAACTATATAAATAATTTATTTATTATTTATAATTGATAAATAAATTTATATTTGAAATAATTATTTTTTTATTAATCTTCTAATAAAACCAGAAGAATTATATTACTTTAGTTCAATGAACTATACAATAACTAAATATATATTTAATAATTTTTCTATAATATAAATTAGAGAATTTACTTTAAAAAGTTTATTTTATAGAATAAAATATTATTTATTATTAAAATAATAACTCAATTATAATTTAATATTTAGTTAAAAGTAATATTAATAATTTGATTATTTTTATATTTTAATATAAATTGTATAAAATATATAATAAGATTATAATTATTATTTTTAATTGAATTTTTTATTTTTATTCTAAGAAATAATAATAAACCTACTTAGTTTACAGATAATATTTAAATTTAAATTTTTATTTATTTTCATATAAACTATAAATAATTATTTATACTTATTAAAATATTAAAATCAACTATTTTCTAAATATTAACGAATTTTCTTAACAAAAACTTTTAATTTTATAAAAATATTTATTAAGTATCATATTTTAAGTATTATTAAGTTCTATAGATAATTATCTTTTAATTAATTATTTATGTATGAAGATTTATTAATCAATTAAATTAATTTATTAACTTATCACTAATCTATTTATTTTTAAATATTAAATATTTACTGAATTCTTTTTTTATTTATAAGTATTTATATATTTTTCTTATTTAATTTTATAAATTTTTTAGTATTTAATTAAATTAATATCTTAATTTAATATTAGAATAAATTATCAATTAATAAATTTAATTAAAAATAATAAATTTAAATAAATGATCGAACATAATAAAATATTTGATTTGTTTTATATATTAAATATAATATATAAATAGTAAGTAATTTTTACTATTAAAACATTATCTATTTTTCGAAAATTTTTTAAAATTAAATTTTAATAATAATTACAATATAGTTATTAATAAATAAAATAGTTATACTCATATTTTTTAATTATTTATAATTTATTATATATTAATTTCATTTATTATATCAATATAAATAATACATAAAATAACCAATTAGTAGCATTATTTATATTATCAGTTAAAATATAGTTTTATTATTTTATATGACTAATAATTTATAAAATTTAATTATTTTTTTAATTCATAAATAATAAAAATTATTTTTTTATTTGAAAATAAAATTAAATATTAAAAAGAGATTTATTGATATTTTAGCTAAAATAATAAGATATAGAATAAATTATCAAAAAAGAAATTAACATTTATCTATTAATTATAAAATTATTTAAATTAAATATATAAAAATTAAGTTTATATAAATAGATTTTTTATCTATATTAAAATTAAATTTATATCGTAATATAAAATTGAACTGTAAAAATAATTGATAATCTTTTATAAGATTATATCTTATATAATAAGATAATTATTATTAGATATAATAGAATTAAAATTAAAAATAATAATATTTAATAAATAATAAAAATTGGAAATTTTTATTAAAATAGATATCATTAAAATAATGATATAAATAAAGTGAAATCTAATGAATTAAATTATATGATTACTTAAGATGAAGCATAAAATTATTTTAAATTAATATAAATTATTATATATAGAATTAAGTATTTCTAAAATAGAAAATATTTCATTAAAATTATTATAACAATATATGTAAAATTATACAACAAAAGCTATTCAACTTGACTACTAATATATAACTAAAAATAAATATATTAATATAATAAATTATTATTATTCTTTATATAATATCTTTTTTATTTACAAAAAACGGAAAATATAAGTTTTACTATTTAAAATATATATAAATAATATTGAATATCAGATTTTTTATCTAAAGAATTAATTTTATAGTTATATATTTTTTAGAAAAATCTAATATTATTTCATGATTTATATTATAAAAAATCTATATTGAAAATATATTGAAACTAATTTAATATACTAAAAATATTTTTTTATTTTATTTTATAAAAAAAGAAATAAATTTTTCACATTAAATATACTTATATTAGATTATATATTTATAATTTAAATATAGTAATAGAAATTACTAATAAAAATTAAAATATTTTATATATATATGATAAAATAGATTAATTCAATTAATTTAAATATTAATCGATTAATTCTAATATTTAAACAATATCTCTTAATCTTAAATTATTTATTTTTTATTTTTTACAAAATAACCTTAAAAATGAATTACAGTTTTAATTAGTAAATTAAATAAAAAAATTTAATATCAATTAAGACAGATAACAAACAAAACTAATAATATATATCTTTCATACTCTTATTTTATTGATACAATATATATTTATTTTTATAAAACATAATACGATAATTATAATTATTTTTAAATTATATCTTAAATTATTTTTATTCATTAATTTAAACAGTATTATTTAATTATATAAAATTATATATTTTATATTTTTACTATTTTAAGAAATAATAGTTATATTTAAGATAATTAAAAAAAATTTATTTCATAGTATATATTAGATTATTAATCTATCAAAAATAAGTTTATATTATTTTTATAATAGTTATTTTATAAATTTTATATAAACTATATTTTCTTATTTAAGTTAATAAGTTATTTATATTTAAGTAAATAAATTATTAATATATAAAAATATCAATTAAATTTAAAAAATAAATATAATAATCATTATTATCTATGTATTAAAATTACTTTTAAATTATTAAAAAATAATAAAATATATTAATATTTATTCTTTTATATTCATAATAATTAATTTATTTATGTAAAAAAATTAATATTAATAGATAATTGTATATAATTTCTATAAAAAAATCGAAATTATTTATTCATTAAGTTTAATTTAATTTTTATAAATTCATGTTTTTACAAAAAAATTCATATATAAAATATATTAAAAACTTTTAATTCTTTAATATAAAGCATTTTTATTAATAATTTACTTAAAAATAAAATATATATTACATATAATAGAAGAATTTTTCTTAGTATTAATAAATTAAGTAAATATATTATTAATATAGCTTTAATTTAAAATTTTATTTTTAAAGTAAGATTACTACTATATTTTGTTTTTAATAAATTATTAATTCATATTTACTAAAAATCATAATTAATTTATGAAATTTTATTGTTAAAAAATATTCAATTGATTTAATTATTAAAATTAATTATAATAAAAAATTAAAATTAAGAAAAAAATATCTATATATAACTTTATATATAGATATTAAAATTTTTATATAAAAAAAATATAAAAACGTTTTTTAAAATTACGATAATAAAGATATTATTTTAATTTTAAAAAATAAATAAAAAGGATAAAAATGGAAAAATCTATTGAAAAAATTATTTATGCATCAAGATGGCTATTATTTCCTGTTTATATTGGATTATCATTTGGATTTATTTTATTAACTTTAAAATTTTTTCAACAAATAATTCATATCATCCCTGAACTTTTTATTATAACTGAATCAGGATTAATATTAACTGTTTTATCGTTAGTTGACATTGCACTTGTTGGTGGACTTTTAGTTATGGTTATGTTTTCAAGTTATGAAAATTTCATTTTAAAAATAACTGTTGATGATAAACATCAAAAATTAAGCTGGATGGGTAAAATGGATGTTAATTCAATTAAGAATAAAGTCGCTTCATCAATTGTTGCAATTTCTTCAGTTCATCTTTTAAGATTATTTATGGAAGCTGAAAAAGTACTCGATAATAAAATTATGTGGAGTGTTATTATTCATTTAGCTTTTGTTTTATCTGCATTTGGTATGGCTTATATTGATAGAATGAGTAAAAGTACTAAAACTTAGTATGCTAATATAGATAATTCTTCTAAAAATAAAATAATTATTTCGCAATAAATCCAAAAGATTAGAAGTATTTCTTATTAACTATCATTTAAATAATGATAGTTAATATATTTTATTTTATTTTAAAAAAATAAAATAGTTATTTTAAATTCTATTTTTAAGTTTAAAATATTAATAGAAAATTATTAATTTATTGATATTAATTAAAAAAATTATAATTTTAAATTTTTAAATAATTATTAATTAAAAAATAATATATTATAATTAATATATTTTTCTAATTTTATTGATTTGCATAATTTTATATTTTTTTAATTTTATATGAAATAACTTCATATAATTAAATTTTATAATTAACTATTTATTTATAAAATATTTTTATAAATAAGTTAAAATAATATGATATATAGATAACTAAACTTAATTTAAGTTTCTTCAGAATTATTATTTATATAATATATTTTTATATTTTAATTTAATATTTTTTCAATTAATAATTCGATATATTTTAATAATATAATTTAAATAAATTAAATTAATCAATTTAAATATATATGTATATTTTTTAAAATATTTTTAATTTAACATATAAAATATATTTTATATTTTTATTTTTTATATAAAATATTTTAAAAAATGAAATTATATTTTATTGTTTATTTTTAATTGTTTTAAATTATATAGAATTAATAATTCTATGAAAATTGAAAATATTTTTATATAAATAAAAAATAATTTAAAAATTAAAGTTATTTATTTTTTAAATTTTTAAAGTATTTTTTGTTTTTTTTTAATTATTTATCTATTTTATTAAAAAAAGATTTATTAGAAATATGATATATTTTGAATTTATTAATATATTCATATGCTATAAAAATATTATTTTTAACAAAAATAATTATAATCTTATTTATATAAAATAATACTTTTATCTTATTTTATTTTTTTAAAAAAATAAAATAATTTATCTAACGATAATATCTTTAAAAAATAATTAAATTCTTTCATTATTAATAATGAATTTCTTATTAGTTGAGTAATCCATCTATATCAAATATATTCCATATTTTATTTTCCAAATAACTCTTTAATTTTTAAAATTATTATGATAAAATTTTAAATTTAAATTATAATATATTTAAAATTTAATATTATTTATTATTAATTATATTAATTAAATTACTAATAATATTATTGATTATATCTTTAATATCTAAAATATATAAATCTATTTTTTAAAATAAGTAGTATTATTTATTTTATATTAATTTTATTTAGTTAAAGATAATATATTTATATTAATAAATTTTATTTTAAATTTTTATTTATAATTATTTATCAAAATAATAAATAATTTATTAAATCATTTTTGTTGTTATTATTATTTATTCCAATTAATTTTATAAGTTATTATTTATTAAATTAATTAATTCATATATAATTATATTTTATTAATTTTAGCATAAAAAAATTATTAAATAATTAATTTTATTTTAATATATAATTTAAGGATCAGTATTATCAATTTTATTTAAAATTCAAATAAATTTCTTTTATTTAAATAAGTAAATATTTATATATATTTATGTATTAGTTAAAATTTTAAATTAATTAATAAATTACTCTTAGTATATTTTATATTCAAAAAATATTATTTTTTTATTTCTTTTATATAACAAATTATTAATAATTTTAATCTTATTAATATAAGATTATATATTTTTTTATACAATTATTATTTATCCTTTAAATTTCTTTTAAAATTTATCTATTTAATTTTAAAAAAATATTTTAAATTAAAAATATAATAATAAAATTATATTAATAAAATTAATAATACTTATTATTTAAGTAAATATAAATATTTTTTATAAAAAATATAATATATTTTAAAATTAATTATTTTTTATTATTAAAAAATTTTTGATATAGATATTCATCTTATTAATTTATATAAATGCTTATTTCTTATAAATTTTCAATTTATATAGATATATTTTCAATATTATTTTTTATTTATTTTATATAGTATAATTATATTATAGTTAAATTTATTTTTATTTAACGTGGTCTTAGCAATTCTATTTTTCTTTGACTTATTATTAATTTTTATATTTCTCAAAAAATTAAGTAGTTTATTAGATAATTTTATTTATTTTAAATTATATAATTCAAATTCTTATTATTAAAAAATTAATCTAAATATATCTATGAACCTATTTTTAAAATAATTACTGATATTACTTATTATTTTAATATGCTTATTAAGGTTTAATCTTAAAATATTAATTATTACTATTTTATATTTATTGCAAAAATTTATTTATATATAATAACAATATGTAAGTAAAAAGTATTAAAACAATTTAATCACTATTATTATAGTATATTATAAAGTATAAAAATAAATAAAGTTATTATTAAAATAATGTTATAATTTTATTATTTATACTATAATTAATATTATTTTATATAAAAATAAATAATTATCGTATTTTACTCTTATATACATGTATAAAAATATTAATATATAAATATCATACATATAATAATTAACTCATTGTTGTGATATTTTAAAGTACTAAACAAAATATAAATACACTATCTTTATTAAATAATAAAAAATAAAATAATGTTGAATCAATATGTAAAATATTAAATAAAATATATCTAATATATTTATAAGTTTAAATTAAATTTATCAATATTAATGATAAATAAATATTTATTTTTATTTTTTTAATTCCAATAATTTTATACAAAAATAAATATTTTATTAAAAAAGATATTAATTATAATCTATAATATAGTATTATATAATAATATATTATAGATTATTTTTACTAAAATAAAAATAATTATAAAATATATAAAACTTTTTTTATAATATTAACTATTGTATATATTATTAATAACAAAAATTTTTTAAAATTAAATTTATCAATAATAAAATTAGTTAATTATAAAATAATCAATACTTTATATATTTAAATCATTAAAAATTAATCAATGTGATATCTTATTTTTTATTTATATAGTATAAAACATCTTAAATAATTAATTAGAAAAATTCTAGATTATAACTAATTTATAAATTATTTTTATTAAAAAATAATTTAAAATATATTAATCATTAAATTTCTAATAATTTTAGAATCCATAAATAACGATAATATTCAACTATTCTTTTTTAAAATAAAAATTTAATATTACATAAAATATATATAGATACTTTAAATAAAATATTAAAATATAGAAAATATTAATTTTAGAAAATATTAAAAAAAGTAATTCTATATATATAACTATCTTAAAAATAATTTAATTATATTATATATTAAAAATTAAATTTTATAAATAACAATAGTTAATAAAATAATAGTTGGATTTATTACTTAATAAAAGAATTTTATAAATAATTATTTAACAGAAGATTTCAATTAACTAAAAATATTAATAATAATTTTTTTAAATAAGAGAAAATTAAATATTTCAATAAAAGTAAAAAATAAATAAATTTGTCAATCAGATTGAACAGATAAATATAAAATCTCCTAGCTATTAGATTATTGATATAGCAAGTAAAAAATAATGAGATTAAAAACATAAAATAATAGATAAAATTAAATAAATATTATAAATATGTTAGCTTATCTATATTGTTCTATATATGAAACATAAAGTGATTAATTAAATTAATAAAATATAATATGATATAAAATTTTAATTTTATTAAAGTAAATCTCTTATTAAAAAAATGATAATAACTGATATTGATCATAGAAATTTATTTTATTTATATAATAAATTATATAAATTTATAAATTAAATTTCATAAATTTATCATTAAAATTACATATATTAATAGTTATAAAAGTATATAATCTATAATAATATTTAGAATAAGTTTATTTTTTAAAAAATAATTTATATATAAAATTATA
The DNA here is from genome assembly GCA_052171275.1 of Arsenophonus sp. Classification (GTDB taxonomy): domain Bacteria; phylum Pseudomonadota; class Gammaproteobacteria; order Enterobacterales; family Enterobacteriaceae; genus Arsenophonus. The sequence goes on from CM125795.1 coordinate 2,012,924, forward strand.
TATAATATAAATACATATATAAAATAATTTTTTAATTATAGATAATTATAGATAAAATAATATAAATTTTTTTATGTTTATATTTTGTCATTAAATTAAATTATTATACTGATATTTTTAGTTAAAGTGCTAAGTATGAAGCGATAAAAAAATAATAATAAAATAATTAATTATTTTATTATGTTTTTATAAAATCTTTTATATAAATTTAAATCATATAAAATTCTGAAAATATATAAATTTTATTTGTATGTTTCAATAAATATTTTTTGATAATTTAATACATCAATCGTTTACAATATAATTAAAGATTTTTTCTTATATGTTTACATTTATTAAGATAAAATTTACAATTTTATTTCTTGTAAACTAATTTTTATTTAAAAAATATTATTTTTAATTTAAATTTTTATTATAGAATAATAATATTACAATAATTATTGTAGAATAAAAGAGAATAGGAAAATAATTTATAAATAATTATAAATAATATAAATATTATTTTCTAACATAATATAAATAAATATTTAGTAATAAAATAAATATATCAGAGAACTCTATTTAGTACTTAAAAATAATCAAAATCTTCTTTAATATATTTTATTAAATTTAATAAGAGTATAACGATAGTAAAATCAATATTAAATAACTTATAAAATATAAGATCATCAATTATATTTATTTTATCAATGAAAAAATATTTACTTTATTATTAATATTTATTAGTGATATAACCTATATATTTAATATAATAAAAGATATAATAAATATATCAAAAAAGTGAATTATAAATATTAATATTTTCTTAGTTTTTTAATAGTATCTTATTTAAGATAATTTTATTTTATAAAAATATTATTTTAATTTCTTAACAATAGAAATTTCTAAGTAAGTAAAAAATAATTATATTAATCACGATATAATAAAAATTATTATAATAAATATCAATAATAATAGTAAAGTAATTTATATTATTTTGCTATTATTTTTATTAATTTAAAATTAATAATGATACTAATATAAATCAGAATTATAATTATTATTATAATTATTTATCTATATTATAGATAAATTTTATCTCCTTTCTTATTCATATTTATAATTTTTAATTTTAAAAAGCTTATCATAAAAATATTATTTTTATAAAATAAAAATAATATTTATTACAATTAATTCTTTATTTAAGATACACATAATTTAATAAAATAAGTAAAATTACTAAATTTATAATAATTTAATCCTATAAAACTATATAGAATATATACTATAATCATCCTTTTATACACTGCATAATAATTTTATATTATTACTTCATATTAACAAATGATCAAATGATTTTTAAAAAAACATTAATAAATAAGTATTAATATTAAAATTATTTCGATATAGATTTTATATTTATAAAAGATGTTTATCTTATTAGATTCAATCTTATAATATCTATGTTTAGTTTTTAGTTTTTAAAAAAAATCTAAAGTATTATATTAATTTGTAACATAAGTAATCTTATACCAAATAATATAAATAAAATGATATAAGTATCATCAATATAAAATATCTATAGTTAACAAAAAAATTTTTTAACTTTATTGAAGCAATAATATAAATTATTAATATAAAATATTATTTATAAATTTACTAATTAAAACAATAGAAAAAGCTTTCTATAAGATTTAATTTTTAAAAGCATTTAGATTTTATTAATAAAAAATAGTTTTATTATTTAAATTAATAACTTTTTAGACTAAAAAAATAAACTATTATTAAAATATAAAATATAAGTAGTTTATAAAAAAATATAAAATTGATAATATATTTTTTGGAAAATAGCTTTTTTAGAAAAAATATATTTTTTAAAATTAAGTTAATAAGATTTTATCTTATTAGATAAATATTTAACAAAGATAGAAAAATTAGATTTATAAAAAAATATATGCGATATTAAAAATTAATATATTATGATTAATTTATTGTATTTAAAAAAATTTTTTATAAACAGCAAACTTAAGTATTAAATTTTGTAAAAAATATTATAGATAAGATCTATATAAAATTATTTTTATATTAAATATAGATAATATTCTTTTGCGAACAGAGATGATAAGGATTTATTATTAATTAAATAATTTCTCTAAAAAGAGAGATAAAAAAATAATACTTAAACAAAATGTATATTTACTTATTTTAAAAGCTATAACTATGAGCTTCTTATATAAAATATAATTTTTTTAAAATTTATATTTTATCAAAAAATAAAGTTAAAAATAATCTGTATTTAAGTATTTTATTTAAATAGAGAAATAACAAGTATTTATAATTTTTATTATATATAGTAAAATTAAATTACTATTAATTTTTTAATATAATTAAAAAATTAATTTATATAGACAAGTATCAATTATAAGTTTCTATTTATAGATAATCTTTTTTATATTATTAATATAATTATATAAAATATAATTATAAATTAAATAATTGGAGCATATTAATATTTATAATAAATAAAAAAAATTAAATATAAATTAAAATAAAGAAAAATAATTTTTTTATCTTTAAAAAGATTTGTCTAAAAAAATAAAAATAATTTTTTAAGTAATTATTGATTTAAATAAAATTTATTTATATTTTTAAATATTCTAATTATTTATAATTATAAAAAAAATAAATTTTATATTTATAAAATTTATTTTTAATTAAAAACAAAAGAATATTTTTTATAAAAACATATATTTATTATCAGAAAAAATATTTAATTTTAATTAATATTAAATATTTTTTCTGATAATAATCTAAAAAAAATTTATCACTTACAATCATTATTATATTTTTATTATTTTCCAATACAAAAATTAGAAAAAATTTCGTTCAATAAATCATTTGAGCTAAATTCACCGGTAATTTTATTTAAAGCCTTTTGAGTTAAACGAAGTTCTTCAGCTAATAATTCAACTGAATTAGCAATCATTAATTGTTTATAACTTTTTTTTAAATGTCCATATGCTATATTAAGTGCTTCAATATGTCGATGTCTAGCTAAAAATTGTCCTTCAACATGATGATTAAATCCAATACGTTCTTTTAAATGTTGACGTAATAAATTAATACCTTTTTTTTTATAGACTGAAAGGAAAATAACTGAATAATTCCCAATTTTTTTTATCGATATTGGTTCATTAGTTATATCTACTTTATTTTTAATAATCGTAATAGATAAATGGTTTAAAATTTTTTTCATAAATTGAGGTAGAATCTCTTCAAGTTCAGTTATTTTTGTTGTATTACTATCTATCATAAATAATATATGATCAGCTCTTTCTATTTCTTTCAAGGCTCGTTCAATACCTATTTTTTCAATTTCATCTGTAGTTTCACGCAAACCAGCTGTATCAATAATATGAAGTTGTATACCATTAATATAAATACATTCATGTAATACATCTCTAGTTGTACCTGATATATCTGTTACAATAGCTGTTTCACGACCAGACAGTGCATTTAATAAACTAGATTTACCTGAATTTGGTAGTCCAGTAATAACAACTCTAATGCCTTCTCGTAATAAATTACCTTGGTATGCGAGTAAACGTACTTTATCTAAATAACATTTTATTTCTTTTAATTTCATTTCTATCTCATGATTAGATAAAAAATTAATTTCTTCATCTTGAAAATCAATATTCGATTCAATGTAAATACGCAACTCAGTAATTGCTTTTACTATTTCATAAATTTGTTGTGAAAAAATTCCTTGTAATGAATTTATTGCTGAACGAGCAGCGTATTCACTACTCGCATCTATAAGATCAGCAATAGCTTCTGCCTGAGTCAAATCTATTTTATTATTAAGAAAGGCACGTTCAGAAAATTCACCTGGATTAGCAATACGAATTTCATTGATAGTCAAAATTTGTTTAAGCAATAAATCAACAACTACTGGACTACTATGCCCTTGTAATTCAAGAACATCTTCGCCAGTGAATGAATTTGGTGCTGGAAAATATAGTACAATTCCTTTATCCAATATTCTTTTATTAATATCATAAAATGAAAGGTAATTAGCATAACGAGGCCTAGGTAATTTACCTAAAACAATCTTAGCAATTTCAGTAACTTTCGGACCTGATATCCGTAAAATAGCAATACCACCGCGTCCATATGGTGTTGCTTGAGCGATAATTGTATCATTATTAATATTCATATTCATATGATTCCTGATTATGATAATTAATATTATTAAATTTGTTTAATGATCAATTTAATATATTTTTATTTTCTTATTTTAAATTAATAAAAATGATAAAATATCAAAAATTATTTTTTAATACTATTATATAATCCATGTTTTTCTAATCCACGATAAATAATTTGTTGCTGAATAATTGTCATTAAATTACTAATGATATAATATAAAACTAGACCTGATGGAAACCAAAAGAAAAATATTGTAAAAATAACAGGCATATAGGTCATAATTTTTTGCTGAATAGGATCAGTTACTGTTATTGGTGACATTTTCTGAATAACATACATTGTTAAACCCATTAATAATGGTAAAATATAGTATGGATCTTCAGCTGAGAGATCTTGAATCCAAGCAATAAAAGGAGCATGTCGTAGTTCAACAGAACTAATTAACATATAATATAAAGCAAGGAAAATAGGCATCTGAATCAATAAAGGTAGACAACCACCTAATGGATTAATTTTTTCTTCTTTATAAAGTGTCATTATTTCTTGACTAATACGTTTTTTATCATTACCAACCCTTTCTCTGATTGCAAGAAGTTTAGGTTGTAATAAACGAATTTTTGCCATTGAACTATATTGTGCTTTTGTTAATGGATACATAATTCCTCTTACAATAAAAGTAATAACAATAATAGAAAAACCCCAATTATTAATAAAACTATTGATAAATTTTAATAATTTAAATAACGGTTGAGAAATAAACCATAACCAACCATAATCAACAGTTAAATCTAAATATTTTGCAACTTCTGCCATTTCAGATTGTAATTCAGTACCTATCCATAGCGTTGAAGTATAATTTCTAATACTATTAGCTTCTACTATTATCGGCGAACTCTTATATCCAATAATAGCAATAGTTTTATTTAAATTAACTGTATAGAAATTATTTTGATTATTTTGATAACCAGGAATCCACACAGTAGCAAAATATTGCTGTAACATTGCTATCCAACCACTTTGAGTATTAATGTTTAAATTATTATCATTAATATCACTAAAGCTATATTTTTTATAATTTACTTCATCAGAGGAATAGGCTGCACCACGATAAGTATGTAAAGTAAAATTATTATTTTCTATATCACGTTCTTTTGGTAATTCTATACTCTGTTTTAATTGACCAAAAAAAACTAAAGTTAATGATTTTTTAGTATTATTATTAATGTTATATTTAACAGAAATAGTATATTTACCTCGTTTTAATATATAGATTTTCTTATAAATTATGCCGTCTTTACCAATAAAAACAAGAGGAACACATAATTCATCTTGTCCATCTTGTAATATATAACTAGTTGCATTTGAAACATATAAAGGACGCAATCCGTTATTGTAATTAGGATTATCTGGACCATCTTTACCAATCAAACCACTTTGTGCTTGATAAATAAAATTCTTATTAGTTTCCAATAAACGAAATGGGTCGTATGAATGTAATTTATTGCGATAAAGTAATAAACTAGCTTCATCAATATCACCTCCAAGTGTATTGATGTGTAACTCAAGTACATCAGTTTTTATTCTGATAAATTTAGCTTGTTGTTTGTAACTTAGATCATGTTCCTCATTATAACTTGACATATCCATTTCTTTTATGACTTTTTCTCTATTCGTAGATTGTATATTATCATTTTCCCATGTTTGCCAAATTAAAAACGAAACAAATATTAAAGCTATAAATAAAAGATTGAATTGCGAATTCATCGTGTTAATATTCTCTGTTATAATTAATCTCTTGGCGGGACAGGATCATTTCCTCCTTTATGTAAAGGATGACATTTTAATATGCGTTTAATTATTAAATAACTACCAAGTATAAATCCAAATTTATATAATACTTTTATCGCGTATTCTGAACAGGTTGGATTAAAACGGCAGTGATATCCCAATAATGGACTTATTGTTAATTGATAACTTCTTATAATTAAGATTAAGAATTGAGAGATAAACGATAATGTCGACGCCATAATTTATCTAAAACTTTAATAATTTCTTTATTATTCAAATAAATAACCCCTTTTCTTATTAAAACTATAAAATCCATCGAAGATAATTCATATTGATGTAAACGAAAATATTCTCTCGCAAGTCGTTTAATTCTATTACGTTCATGAGCTCGTTTGATATTTTTTTTTGATATAGAAAGACCAAGACGAGAATAACCTAGATTATTAAAACGTCCAAGAATAGTAATTTCTGGGGAACTAGCCCTATGTGGTTTCTGAAAAACATAATTAAAATATATTGAAGTCAATAATCTTAACTCTTTGGGAAAGCAAAATTTAACCACTTTGATTGGTTATTATTTCGAAGAAACAGTTAAATGACTACGCCCCTTAGAGCGACGACGAGATAAAATTTGACGGCCACTTTTACTGAGCATACGGGCACGAAAACCATGAGATCGATTACGTTTTAATAAAGATGGTTGAAAAGTACGTTTCATAGTTAATTTTTACCTAACTTAATAAAATAATTATTATCAAATTTAATAAATTTATTTAATAATTAGAATTTAAATAAAATAATACTAACATAGATAATTTTAAAAAAAAAGAATAATAATAAAAAGTAGATTGTAATTTAATATTACAATTTCTCAATAAAAAACAAATCTACAATTTTTCTAATATTATGTATAAAAAAGATAAAATCAATATCCTATTTTTTCTTCTAGTTCGATGTTTAAAATTTATAAAATATAATATCATATAAAAGATATAAAATATATGAATTATCATAAAAATTTAAATAATTATTTAAAGAATATTAATTTATTTAAATTAAATTAATATCTAAATTATTATGTTTAATATAAGACAATTATACTTGAAGTATGTTATATATATTTAATAAATATGTTAATATTACTTTTAATTCCTTATATATATTTTATACATCATCTTAATATTAAATTTAACTCTATGAATAAAAAGTCATAAAACTGTATAAAAGAGTAAAGATTTTATTCAAATTTTGAATTATGATCTATTTTAATATAAAAATCATAGATTACATAAATTTATATATCTTATAACATAAGTTTTTAGTAAATATTATCTGAGATATAAACGGTTTTTATTATTTATTAAATTAATAAATTTTATTAGTCTTTTTTAGGAGGGAGTTCCTCGTG
>JBQOSB010000002.1:0-7916 GCA_052171275.1 Arsenophonus sp.
AGTTGATCTTAGAGTAACTGATTTAAAACACTACAAAAAATTTAAATATTTTAATAATCAATTTATTAAACGATCAATATCTAAAATTATTGAAAAAACAGAGTTTAATAGTATAAAAATGGAAGTGATAAAAAGAATAAAAAGACGAGCAATAGAAGTTAGAATTAAATATGAATATAATAATTATTAAATTCCTTAACTTATATTAATTAAGTTAAATACTATAAAAATAGTAGTTAGAATAAGATATTTAAAATCAAATATTATATTAATGAAAATAAGTTTGTTAATTACAACACATAATCTGTTGTTCTTGACAATTATTAATATATAGGATTTAATTATTAAAATTAACATTAGTGTATATAATAATAATCGTAATTATAATGATCTTATGTCATATAAAATATAAAATGTATATAATATTTAAATTAATATATTAAGTATTATATAAATAAATATAAAATATCATATTAGTTTACTTTTTTGAATTCTTAATTAAAAATAATTTTAAATATATGATATGTCTTAAAAGACAACTATAAGAAAGGTATTTCAAATAGATAAAATATTAAATATAAAATATTTTAATATCTTTACTAAAATATTAAAAGTATTATTAAAGTAATGATGAACTATATTATTAGATAATATGCAGAACATAAATATAATATTTATGTTATTTTAATATTTTTTATATTATTTTTTAACATAATCTATAAAGTTAACTATTATTTAATAATAATATTTATGTATTTTATATTTTTATGTTGTAAAAAATAAATAAATTCATTATAATATTTTTTAGCTAATTAATTTTACCAATTATTTTTTATATTATTATGTTATTAAAAACACGGTTACTATGAATTTTAAAATATTTTATATATATTATTAAATGTATTTATAAAATTTTAGACTAATTTAATTATCTTTTCTAATTTTTTATATATAATTAATAATTAATTTGATTAAATGTTGTTAATTAATTTTAACACTTAATATAATTAAAGTATAAATAATGATTTATATTTTTTATTAAAATTATTTAAATACATTTATTTTTAAAATATTACTCTTATTAGTATTTTTATATTTAATTCATAAATAATATTAACATATAAAAATATTATAATGATTTATTTCATTACATAATATAAAATCTTAAAGTTAAAAATGAAGATCATAATATATAAAGTATAATTTAAAGATTTAATAATATAATAATGTAATAATATAGTTCATGTTAAAATAAAAAATATTTATTATATAAAATATTTTATAATAAGGAGACACTAATATAAATTTAATAAATATTAATTTAAGTAAAAATATTTATTTGTTTTCAGGTTAAAAATTAGAAATAATTAATTTATAAATAATAATCATTATTTAATTTAATAAATACTTTTTATTTTATCATTATATGTGAAAATTATAGTTTATTTATAATAAAAATAAATAAATATAAAAACACTATTTTTTAAATAATATATGGGTTGGTTATTATTTTAATAATGAAATATATTTTACAATAATAATATATTTAATTAAAAATAAAGAATTTATCTTATAAGAAAGAGTTTGTTAATTCAATTATAAAAAAAATAAAAATGAAATTTTATATTTTATTATAATTAAAATTAATATCTATTAATAATTCTGATGAAAAATATTTTAAATAAAATAAAATAAGAACATTATTTTATTGATGAAATTATAATTATATTTATATTATTGTATATTTAAAAATAAATCTTAATTTAATTAATATAATAATCTTTATCTAAAAGATGATTAATTTTAATTTAATTAAATAAACATTAAAAAGTATAAATAAAATATTATTTATATAATTTTATATAGAACATCATAAATAAAGTTAAATTTAATAAAATACGAATATGTATTATTTTTGGATTTATTTTACATAATTAAAATATATAAATAATAGAATATGAAAAGAAAGTACTAAAAAAAATAATAATATGTAATTAATTATTAAAAATATAAGAGAAAAAATGATATCTAATAACATTAAATAAAAGAATAATATAATATCTAGATTTTTTATGTAAAAAATCTAGATATAAATATATATGAGAGATAATTAATTATTTCAAAAATAATTGATATATATAATTCATACAAATATAATATACTAATTCATATAAATTGCAAATTTAATTTTAAAGTGTGCTTTAAAATATAAATTAAAATATAAAATATTATATTAAATTAATTTGAAGATACATAAAAAATATTTATTTATATTTTCTATAAAATAAAAATAAAATAATAGATAAACATAAAAATAAAATTACTAATTTTATTTTATTTAATAAAACAAATAATAATTTTATTATGGTATATATTAAAAAATTTCAGCTAACATACAACGCGCGCTACCACCACCAACAGTTTCAATATTTTTAATGTTAACTGGAATTAAATCCCCAAATTTCATCAAAATATTACGTTGTTCTGAAGTAAATGAATTATAAGCTGATTCAGACATAATGATCTTTGTTTTTCCATTTTTTGCTCTTACTTCTAAAATATTTCCAGCCATATTTTTAACTTGTTCTAATGTAATTGGAATAATTTCTTTATGAGTTTCATCTAATTGTTTTAATAATATCTCACGTTCTTTATTATTAGAAATACTATCTAAAGCAATAACAGCAAAATTAGAACCAACACTCATCATAACGTTTGTATGATAGATAAGTCTATTATTTTCATCAACACTATGAAAAATAATTGGTTTATAATTCATCTTTTTAGCAAAAATATTAACCATATTGAGATTTGTTCTTGGTGATATAGCAGCGTAAGCAATATGATTTTCTCTATCCAAAACTAGACTACCAGTTCCTTCTAAGAACATTAATTTATTTACATATGGAGAAAAATCAATTATTTTATTTATATTTATCCCTTCTTTTCTTAATAAATTTATTAAATTATTTGATTGAAGTTCAAGTCTTCTATTTTTTGTAAACATAGGATATACAATAAGGGTTTTTTCGTTAGATTTTTCTGTAGAATGTATTGAGAACCAATTATTTGGGAAGATTGAATCAGGTGTTTCTACATTTTGTTTGCTTTGCATAACAATAACGCGTATAGAATTATTTCTTAATTTATTAACCATAGAATTAAATTCTTCTAATGCAACATTATTTGATATATTTATATCTTTTTGAAATAAATTATTTTTGGCAGTTTCTTTATTGAATTTAAAATTATTTGGAGATATCATAAGTAATGTATCTGTAGTTTGTTGTGCAAAAACTATTCCAAACAGAGAACTTAAAATCAGAAATACAATTAAAACATTTTTTATAGACATAGCTTTTTCTTTTCCTTTTTAATCAAAGTAAGCATTATTAATAATTTTTTAATTAATTGTCATTTTATATTTAAATATAAAATTCAGAAATTAAAAAAATAAATAGGAAAGTATAAATTCATTATTTTTATAATTTAAAATTACTTTTTAAAATAAAATGAAGTATAATATCTTTTTAGTTATATAAGTTCAACATATATTATCTTTTAACTGTATAAAATTATATATTATATATTATTCTTTACTTAAATTTAATTTAACGTCAAATATTAGTATATTTAATTATATTGAAATTTGAAATTTTTTTAATTTGAAATATAAATGATTAACTTATTATATTTGGTTATTAATTATGAAAGAATTTAATATTTAATTATTTTAAATTAAATTGTTTATTTAAAAATAAATAATTTATGATAGAAATGAAATAAATATACTCTTAATGTTAATTAATAATATAATATGAAATACATAAATTATTTATATTAATATTAATTTGAGTATTTAACATTTTTATTTTTTTATATGTATAATTTAATTACTTCATATTTTTACTAAATAAATTTATAATATATTAAAATAATTAATATATCTTTATATATTTACTTTCTTTTTAAGAAAATAGATATTTTATAATCTAAATTAAGATTCAGAATTTATTTGTATAATATATAATATCTTTATTAATGAGTTTAAAGATTTATTTAATTAACGTAATGATTTATTTTTCATTGATACAAAAATAGTTAAATTTCTATACTTTTTGTTATAATATTAATTTTTAAAAAAATTTTATTAATAAATATGTTATTTCTTTTTTTGGTGAAATTATAAAAACTATTATATAATATTTTATATTTTATTTATTTAATAATCAAATATTAAATAAATTATTTAATAATAAAAAACTTCATTGTGGTTTTTTAAAAAAAAATTAAATATATTTTATCAAAAAAAATAAATAATTTATATTAATAACATATTATATTATAAAAAATATATACTATATATTTTTATCATTATATAATATAACTATTATTGCGATATGAATCTCATTTAGTTAAAGCATAAATAATCTATTGTATTAAAAATAATTCAATATTAAATTTTAAATTTCATAAAGAATCTTTTAAATAAATAAGTATCAATAAAACTTATAATAAACTATTATATGTTATAAATAAATATAATTATTATTTATTTTTAACTTTTTTTTAAAAAAATTTCAAAAAGCTAATATTAAATAAACGTTATATAACACAATATTTAATCGATATCTATAAAATATAAAAGAAAGTTACTAACTTTTTTAATTTTTTAAATTGAATTTACATTATTTATTGATGATAAAATAAATATTATAATATAAAATTTAATTTGATATAGAAAAATAATTAAAATAATATTAGATTTTTTTATATTTATATTTAATAAATAAAATTTAAATTTAAAATAAAAACACATTTATTTTAAAAAGAACTCTTTATTAAAATTTCTAAAAAAGTAATTTTATTTTAATTATTATTATAAATTATTCATTTCCTCTATCTTAAAAAAATATTAGTAAAACAAAATGAGTAATATTTTAAAAATATTAAAACAATATTTTAATTTATATATTTTAATAAGAAAAACTCATTCCATTATCATTTAAACTTTCATAATTTATATTAAAGTTAATAAAGTAATATTAAATTACATCTTTATAAAATGAATATTATTATTTATTTTGTTATTTACTAATGCTTATTCAATTATAATTTTATATTATAAAATCTTTTTTTATAATAGCTTTAAATAAAATAAAGTATTCTTATTTTATAATTATTATATAGTTATTTAAATATTATTTGCGATATTATAATTATAATTAATTATTAAATAAATATTTAAAATTAATTATTTCTTATAAATAAAATAGTTTTTAATATAATAATTTAGTATATTTTATCACATATATTAAATATTATCAAATTTATATTATAAATAAATATATTGTTTTTAAAATTTTACTTTTGTTAAATAAAATATTATTTATAAAAAAAAGGTCTTTAATAAAAAGATAAATTAAAAATTATATAATATATAAATCTTAATTTATAAACAATTATTAAATATTTTAAAGTTGTTATTATAGTTAATATATAATCATAAAATATAAAAATATTAGATTTATATTATTAACATTATTTAAATTAAAATAAATAATTATTTTTTAAAATTAATAAATTCTATAAATAATCAACTTTAATAAATAAAATAAATAAATTTATAGATATAAAAAATTTAATAAAGTAATAAATAATTATTATTTTATATAATTATATTATTTAAATTAAAGTAAATAAATTAATTATAGATATTTAATTAACTGTATTAAAATTAAAAATAAAATATTAAAAGTAATTATTAATAAATATAATTTTAAAAAATAAAATAAAATATATGAAAAGTAAAAGTTTTAATTTATTAAATTTTTAATATTTTTATTTAATTTTTATTTTATTAAAATAAATAATATAATATTTTTATATAATTTTAAATTTAAATTTAATAATATTAAAGATTTATTTATATAATATAAAATTCCATATTTGAATTATAAAGAATTAAATAAAGATAACATAAAAAATCAATTAATAAAAGAAGTTTAATAATAAAATATTAAGATATGTATTTAAGATTATATTTAAAATAAAAATATATATTCATATAAAGAATTATTTCTTATATATATTATATATTATATATTATATATTATATATTATATATTATATATTATATGTTATAATTGATATCATATTAATGATTAAAAGATAAATTGATTTTTTTTAATCATTTTTATAGACGGATTTTATTCTAAAAAATCATGAAAATTTTTATTGAAGTAAAAAAAATATACTTTTATCAATATTTGAAATCTCAAAATATTTTAATTTTAAATTAATGTGACAATTCTGTTACTTTTTTCTATATCTATTTATCTAAATTTTTTGTCTTTAATGACAGTATTTTTATTAAAAAATATCGTCCTTTTTTTGTGTATAATTTATATTTTTTGATCTATATATTTTATCAAATTATCATTTTAAAACTTTTCGAGTAAAACATTTATATTTTCGTTTTATTTCTATTTTTATTTGTTTGCTTTCATCTTTAATTCACTTATTATATTTCGAAATAACTTTTTAAGTGCCTATAATGCTCTGTAAGGCATTTTCTTCAATTAAGTTAAAATCCCATCCAATTAATTTTTATAATCTCTAAGAATCGTTTTTATGAGTTTTTAATTAATTTTAAATATTGTTGTAACAAAGTCAAAATACTCCGGTAATAAAAATATTTGTAATTAAATTGTAATAAGTATTTTGTATTAAGAAGTTTTGTTAAAAAATAAACATATTCCAAAAAAAAATTCTGTAGTGAAAAAGATTATTTTAATAATTAAAAGAAAGAAGAAAAAAGTTATTTCTAACGCATCTTGGAAATTAATAAATTTTTAACTACAAATTTATCAATTAAAAGTTATCAACAGGCAATTTACCTTAAAAAAAACTTCTTTTTTTAACTTATTTTAACTTCAAAAAACTTAGGGAGTTTTTTGGGTGATTTAAAAAAAACTTTAAAATAAATAACTTAATACTCTAAAGGTCTTCAGATATGCCGTGAAAGGTCTTCAGATATGCCGTGAAAGGTCTTCAGATATGCCGTGAAAGGTCTTCAGATATGCCGTGAAGGTCTTCAGATATGCCGTGAAAGGTCTTCAGATATGCCGTGAAGGTCTTTTATTTAAAATATAATATTGAACACCATTAAGGTTAGTTATAGTCTTGATTTATTCTGAAATATGTGCTGGTAAAATGGTTTTATGAAAATAAGTAAAAAAACAAAAATAAGGCATAGAAATGGTATTAATTCAACTTTGTCTGAAATGCCTTTGAGTTCAAGACGTGTTTTATTTTTAACGATATCTAGATTAGATCCAAAAAAGATTATGGAAAGAGGTGAGGTTTTTCATGTTTATGCGTCTGATTATGCAGAACTTTGTGGGATTGATAAATCAGTAGCTTACAAGCAATTAAAAAAAGCAGCAGAACAATTACAACAACAAGTAATTGCAATACCGAGAGAACACCTTCTTCCTCCTATACCGAGGGTTGGAGAACCGTTAATGCTATGGAAAAAACTAAAAGGTGGAATTAGGGTGCTTAATGTAACTGAATATTGTGATTATATGGATGGTGATGGTTATATAGATGTAGCATTTTCAAGACAAATGGAACCTTATATATCTAGATTGGAGAAGGATTTTACAACACAGATATTATTTTCTGCAGTTAGGCTAAGCGATACGAATGCAATTCGTATGTATCAATATCTTAGAGAAAAAATTAGTGCCGGAAAAGTAAAATATTTTGATGTTTCTATTGATGACTTGAAAGTTGATCTTAGAGTAACTGATTTAAAACACTACAAAAAATTTAAATATTTTAATAATCAATTTATTAAACGATCAATATCTAAAATTATTGAAAAAACAGAGTTTAATAGTATAAAAATG